>NZ_JBGOOU010000034.1:0-64491 GCF_041439815.1 Vibrio sp. 1F279
GCAACCTTGCCAAGGTTGAGGTCATCGGTTCGAACCCGATGTATCGCTCCAAATTAAAAAGCCCGAACAGAAATGTTCGGGCTTTTGGGTTTCTGTTGTTCAGCTTTTTTTGGTCTCACATTTTTCCTATTTGATTCCCCCTAGTTAGACGGTGGGTAAAATATTGAAATTCTCATACCTTTAACTTCGTTTTAAAAGCAAGATTCCCTATGAACCCGCTCCTCATACTGGGGAGAACGGAAAGACGCAATACTCTCGAAGCCTCTCTAACACAGCTTGTATACTTACTTCGTCATCCTCGGCATGAGGAACGAGTGAACCGAGGATCTTGTTTAAAAATTAGGTTGATGATTATTACAGCTCTTGCTTAATCGTTGTTCTTATTTCTTAAGTCATTATTAAAAACTATTGATCGTTCATTTCACTTTATGTTATTTTTCGTGCAATCTCGGAATGAACAATGCTCAAAAAGAGCAGCGATTGCTTCTGGGGGATACGCGTAGTGACCATTCTTGCTGATTGGGACATTACGTAGGGTAGGTATCGGCTAATTCTTTAGCTGATAGACGGGATACTTATGGCGCAGTTCGTCATGTTAATGGGAAACCCAACATTGAACACACTAATAACAACATTGCTAATCAGCTCTGCATTTCCAAAGGGACCAGCTCCTCATAGCTGCCCGATCCTGCAAAAATGTCCAATTCTTCAAAACAGTAGCATTACTGAACCTTGAGCTCACGCTAACTAATTTTTTTGCTGTCCTAAGACGGCCTAATTTCGTATTCGTCATTTGACTTATGCGAGCGTACAGCTATATCTCATTTCTAGACAATACGCGTGTTTCATTATGAATTCTCTCTAAATCAATAGAGGGACGGTATGCAATTGCGTCTGATGGAGGTGAGTATGAACACATTCAAGGGGATTTTTATGACTACCGCCTTTGAAGTCGATATCAATACTATCGCAAATTCATTTTCAACTATGGTTCCTATCTTAGAGGGAACGTACGACCTAACACCTGACGCTATTTTGCTCGAGCAAGAACAGCATGAGTCGGATGTTCGTTCTTACCCAAGACGCCTGCCCATTGCTATTAAACGAGCATGTGGCGCTTTAGTTGAAGATACTCGTGGCCAACTCTTTCTCGATTGCTTAGCCGGTGCAGGTACACTTTCTCTAGGTTACAACCACCCTGAGATTAACCAAGCACTCAAAGATCAGCTCGATTCTGGTTTGCCATACCAAACTCTTGATATCACGACTCAAGCAAAAGAGACGTTTATCAAGCGAGTTAAAGCTTTTCTTCCTCAAGACTTTTCAAATAACTCGGTTCTTCAATTCTGTGGCCCATCGGGTGCTGACGCGGTGGAAGCGGCGATCAAGCTCGCTAAGCAAACCACAGGTCGTAACACAATGTTCGCTTTCCGAGGTGCTTACCATGGCATGACAAACGGCACCATGGGTATGATGGGTAACCTAGGTACTAAAGAGCGTCGTAGCGGCTTGATGTCTGACGTACATTTCATGCCTTTCCCATACAACCTGCGCTGCCCGTTTGGCATTGGTGGTGAAGCAGGTGCCAACGCGAGCATTCGTTACATCGAGCGTATGTTGAATGATGACGAATCCGGCATTATGAAACCTGCCGCGATGATCGTTGAGCCTGTGCAAGGTGAGGGCGGTGTGATCCCTGCTCCTGCTTATTGGTTACAAGGTCTGCGTCGCATCTGTGATGAACACGGCATCCTACTGATCTTTGATGAAATCCAATGTGGTGTAGGTAAAACAGGTCATCGATTTGCGTTTGAAGAGTCAGGCGTTAATCCTGATATCTTATGCTTGTCTAAAGCGATTGGTGGCGGACTGCCTATGTCGCTGCTTGTATTCGATAAGAGCATCGATACTTGGAAAGCGGGTGAGCACACCGGCACATTTCGTGGTAATCAGTTGGCAATGGTATCTGGCGCTAAGGCGTTAGAGATCATCGAGCGCGATGGTTTGGTTGAGCACGCGAACATCGCAGGCCAATACCTACGTCATGGGTTAGAGAAGATTCAATCTCGCGTGAACTGTATTGCTGAAGTTCGTGGTAAAGGCTTGATGCTTGGCGCTGAGATCAAGCAACCAAATGGTGAACTCAACAAATTTGGCGAGCCGCAATCAGACGGCGAACTGACTCTAGCGATTCAACGAGCAGCATTGGAGCGCGGTTTGATGGTTGAAAAGGGTGGTCGTGATGGTTCGGTCATTCGTTTCCTTCCGCCAATGATTATCTCTTTCGAGCAGATCGACTTTGCACTGCGTGTCATGGAAGAAGCGATCATCGCAGCGGGTGGCGGTTTACAACAAGACCCAGCTTCAAGCGAGCAAACTAACCAAGAATGGAATAAGCATTTCATCCAGACAGGTTTAGGCGGTAGTGACGAATTTGCTAGCGTGATGAACCAAACCACTCAAGAGATGAAAGCCGTTTTTGAACAGGTTGAAACCCCTTATTCGGGTTTAGATCCAAAAGTGTTAGAAGCAGCTATCAAAGCTGTCGACCTAGACAACAACCAACACGCTTTGGTTGATGTTGTAGATAGCACTGCAGACCTTGTCGCTGCAAACTCCATCTTCGTGCAACACCCTGACTGTATTGCACACCTTCATACTCCTCCTTTAATGGCATCGGTAGCGGCGGAATCCATTATTGCGGCACTGAATCAGTCAATGGATTCATGGGACCAAGCATCTGCTGCGACTTATGTTGAGCAGCGTGTGGTGGATTGGATGTGCGACAAATACCAACTTGGCGACCAAGCGGACGGTGTTTTCACCAGTGGCGGCACGCAAAGCAACCTAATGGGCTTATTGTTAGCGAGAGATTGGATTGCTGATAAACATGATGGTCACTCAATCCAAAAGCTAGGCTTACCAGATTACGCGAGCAAGCTTCGTATTTTGTGTTCAAACAAATCTCACTTCACGGTTCAAAAGTCTGCCTCGCTACTAGGGCTAGGTGAAGCGGCAGTGTGCTGTGTTGATACCAATGCCAATGGCACCATAAAGCCAGATTTGCTAGACGCAGAAGTCAAAGCGCTTAAAGCTCAAGGGTTGATTCCTTTTGCTGTTGTCGGTACGGCGGGCACAACCGATCACGGTGCTATTGATGATCTTGACGCGATTGCTGACATCGCCAACCAACAAGGCCTTTGGTTCCATGTTGACAGTGCTTACGGTGGTGCACTTATTTTAAGTAGCCACAAAGCTCGTTTGCAAGGTATCGAAAAAGCAGACTCTGTGAGTGTCGACTTCCATAAGCTTTTCTATCAAACAATCAGCTGCGGTGCGGTGTTGTTGAAAGACAAGGCGAACTTTAAGTACCTTCTGCATCACGCAGATTACCTAAACCGTGAACACGATGAGCTGCCGAACTTAGTCGACAAGTCTATCGCAACGACCAAGCGTTTTGATGCATTGAAAGTCTTCATGACTATGCAAAATGTTGGTCCAAAGCTGTTGGGTGATATGTATGACCACCTTCTTGAGCAAACGCTAGAAGTGGCAGACCTGATTCAAAACCAAGTTGACTTAGAGCTACTCGCGGAGCCTTCACTATCAACAGTGCTGTTCCGATTTAAGCCGAACAATAAGCAGTCAGCAAACGGTGAGCTAGATTTAGACAAACTGAATCAAACGTTAAGACTGGAGGCGCTGACTCGTGGCGTTGCAGTACTTGGTGAAACGGTCGTGGATGGTAAGAGTGCGCTTAAATTCACTATCTTGAATCCGTGCCTAAAGACGTCAGATTTCAAATCTCTAATTAACAAAATTCAAACTCTAGCCATTGAGCTAGCAGAACAACAAGGGTAATTAATACTATGGCTATTCTACAAATTGGTGCAGGCGGCGTGGGTTGGGTTGTTGCACATAAAGCAGCACAAAATAACGAAGTACTGGGTGATATCACAATCGCTTCGCGCACAATCGCGAAGTGTGAAAAAATCATCGAATCGATTAAAGGTAAAAACAACCTTAAAGATTCAACTAAAAAACTAGAAGCTCGCGCGGTAAACGCTGACGATGTTGATGCACTTGTTGCTCTGATTAACGAAGTGAAACCAGATCTAGTCATCAACGCTGGTCCTCCTTGGGTAAACATGGCGATCATGGAAGCGTGTTACCAAGCAAAAGTATCTTACTTAGATACATCGGTAGCGGTTGACCTATGTTCTGAAGGCCAACAAGTACCACAAGCTTACGATTGGCAGTGGGGTTACCGTGAGAAGTTTGCTGAAGCAGGCATCACAGGTATTCTTGGTGCGGGTTTTGATCCAGGTGTGGTTTCAGTATTTGCAGCGCACGCGGTTAAGCACTTGTTCGATGAGATTGACTCAATTGACGTAATGGACGTGAATGCTGGCGACCACGGTAAGAAGTTTGCGACAAACTTTGACCCAGAAACCAACATGCTTGAGATTCAAGGCGATTCTTTCTACTGGGAAAATGAAGAGTGGAAACAAGTACCTTGTCACTCTCGTATGCTTGAGTTTGAATTCCCAAACTGTGGTTCTCACAAAGTTTACTCAATGGCGCACGATGAAGTTCGTTCAATGAAAGAGTTCATCCCAGCTAAGCGCATCGAATTTTGGATGGGCTTTGGTGATGCATACCTGAATTACTTCAACTGCATGCGTGATATCGGTCTTCTTAGCCCAGATCCGCTAACACTGCACGATGGTACTGTGGTTCAGCCTCTGCATGTTCTTAAAGCACTACTGCCAGACCCAACTTCTTTGGCTCCGGGTTACACAGGTTTAACGTGTATCGGTACTTGGGTTCAAGGTAAGAAAGACGGCAAAGAGCGCAGCGTATTCATCTACAATAACGCAGACCACGAAGTGGCTTACGAAGACGTAGAACACCAAGCAATCTCTTACACTACGGGTGTTCCAGCGATTACGGCTGCACTTCAGTTCTTCCGTGGCGAATGGGCTGATAAAGGCGTGTTTAACATGGAACAGCTAAACCCAGACCCGTTCCTAGCAACCATGCCTGAAATCGGTCTAGATTGGCACGTTCAAGAGCTAGAGCCGACACAAGGTCTGCCTGTGATTCACAAATTGAAGTAATACATAGTTAGGTTCTTACCTCGCTTTGAATTACTGGGGGAATGACGAAGCTGATGGTTACTTCTTCCATGAGATGACTAAGAACATTGTCACTCCCTAAAGTGAGGGACGAGTGTAATAGGGAATCTCTAATACACTAAATATTTCCAATGTACTTACTTATATCGAGCCGATGCATTAGCGTCGGCTTTGTTCGATTATCATGTGCCCTCGTGAACTCGAGGGCCGCAAGGTATTAACATGCAAAACAACGAACTAAAAACGCCTTATTTCATGATCAACGAAGAGAAGTTGATTGCGAATTTAGAGATAGCTAAACAGCTGAAAGAGATTTCAGGTGTGAAGCTGGTATTGGCACTCAAGTGTTTCTCGACATGGGGTGTGTTTGACATCATCAAACCTTACCTCGATGGCACGACAAGCTCTGGTCCATACGAAGTGAAGCTTGGTCACGAAACCTTTGGTGGTGAAACGCACGCTTACAGTGTCGGTTACAGCGAAGATGACGTGAGAGAAGTTGCCGATATCTGCGACAAGATGATCTTCAACTCGCAAAGCCAATTCGCAGCGTACCGTCATATTGTTGAAGGCAAAGCGTCGCTGGGTTTACGTCTGAATCCGGGCGTAAGCTACGCAGGGCAAGACTTGGCAAACCCTGCGCGTCAATTCTCGCGTTTGGGTGTGCAAGCTGATCACATCAAGCCTGAGATCTTCGATGAGATTAATGGCGTGATGTTCCACATGAACTGCGAGAACAAAGACGTTGATGCCTTTATAGGCTTGCTTGATTCAATCTCAGAGCAGTTTGGTGAGCATTTAGATAAATTGGACTGGGTGAGCATGGGTGGTGGTGTGTTCTTCACATGGCCGGGCTATGACATCGACAAGCTTGGTCTTGCGCTAAAAGCCTTCTCTGAAAAGCACGGCGTGCAGATGTACCTTGAGCCGGGTGAAGCCATCATCACTAAAACAACTGACTTGGTTGTGACAGTGGTTGATATCGTAGAGAACGTGAAGAAAACCGCTATTGTCGATTCAGCTACCGAGGCACACCGCCTTGATACGCTTATCTATAATGAACCAGCATCGGTATTAGAAGCGTCTGAAAATGGTAGTCATGACTATGTGATTGGTTCATGTTCATGCTTGGCTGGCGACCAGTTCTGCGAAGCTAGCTTTGACGAGCCACTTAAAATTGGTCAAAAGCTGCATCTGTTGGACAGTGCTGGTTACACTATGGTGAAACTGAACTGGTTCAACGGCCTTAAAATGCCTTCAATCTACTGCGAGCGCAGCAATGGCGGCGTTCAAAAGCTGAATGAGTTTGGCTATGAAGACTTTAAACGTTCTTTGTCACAGTGGTCAGTTAAGTAACTGAGTCATAGTTTTAGAACAATAAAAAGAGCAGCCGGTGAGCTGCTCTTTTTTTTTATAGATAACTGTTACCAGAGAAAAGAGTAAGGATAGAAGTGAAATGCTATCCGTTAGCTCTCAATCATCACTCGAGTATCTTCACTGAGCGTTTCTAATTCATTCACGACATCATCAATCAAGACTTCAATTGGCAACTTCACAGCGATCTTGGAAGTAAATAGACTTGAGCTAACACCACCGCCACCCGCGATAAAGACTCGGTGACAATCCATATCTAGAATGCTAATTCCTTGTCTGTCTAGTACATGTGTCACTTCGTTGACGATGCCAGCTCGGTCGTTAGAGTCGAGTCGTAAGTGATGTATTGTGTCTTGTGCGTTGTGAGTGTGGTCTGAATCAACAAACTGCACGATCAAGTCAGCATTGGCACTGAAAGCATCCTTAACAATTGATTCGTTGATGGCAGGAAGTTGAATCTTTAATACGCCTGCAACTTGATCTTCAATAAAGTTAACTTTACTGATGAGCCATTTTCCGTCGTTTTCGTGAGTAACCGCAGCAAGTTGCTTGATTGTTGCTGGTGATGCTTGTCCGATAAAGTTTACGATAAATGTACTGTTCATATCAGCCCCCAAAGTCTCAATTGTTCGTTGCTAATTAAATGTTTGATATCACGCGATAAAGTTCTTTAATTTCAGTGTAGAAGGTTACATCGAACAATGTTTGACCTGTGTCAATTTTTGAAACTAAGCTGTGATGCAAAAAAAGAGAATGAAGAGTAGGGCACAAAAAAAGCGGCTAGAGAGCCGCTTTTAGAAGAGTTGTCGCATTTATTTGAAATGCAGTAACTTAGAGTTCAGAGACTGGAAGCCGATTTAAAACGTTACTTTAAAGTTCATACCAACAAACTGAGAGTCGTATGTTGCCCCTGCATCGTAGGCGAATCGGGCTGCGTCTTTGTTATCCCACCAAGGGTTAGTATTCAGATTAACTTCTGCGTCACCACCCCATGCATCACTTACCCAGTAGTGGATATGGCCAACAGGGTTGAGGAAGAATAACGAAACATCACCCATGGTTTGAGAGCCCATCACTTCGCCACCTGAAGCAACAATGTCTTGCTCTGCTTCTAGCATCATTTCACCGACAACAGCCCCAAAGAATGGTGTAATAAAGATATCTTGCCATGACGGTACTTCAGCAAACGCTTCTACGCCGTATTCCCAGAAAAATGTCGACATTGTCCAAGAGTATAAGAAAGACTCAAACTCGTCATAACCAGCATGTCGAGCTGCGGTGTAGTAAACACCACCGAAATACGGATGCATTACGTAGTTTAGGAAGTGCTCATCACGGTCCCATACAGGGCCTTCAGAAACGTTATCTTTCCATTTTTTACCTAGTGCACTGATATCACGCTGGTCATCATCCCACTTAGTGATGCTTTCCGGTAAAAGCGTCATGAGGCCAACGGTTGCGACACTTAAACCAAGAATGGTATAAGTTTGGCCCATGAGGTAATCCCAATCTTTGCCATCGCTAACGGTAAGGTAGAGTGGTTGTTTTTCGATCGTTAAATCATATTGGTCGCTTGTTTCGCTTAGCGCATAATGGTTACTAGGCTTATAGGTGTACAAGCTTTCATTAACACAGTAATCTTGAGCGCATTCATCCGAATAAGAAAGGTTGATTGGTTGGTCGAAGTCGTATTGGCTTGCAACCGAGTTAACTGACATTAGCATTGTAAATGCAGCAGTAACCTTCGTTAGTAACGGTGATTTGGCCACAAGGGTCTCCATGAGAAGTTAATAATTGATCTGAGTCACAATTATCTATTAAATGCTTAGTTTAGGGAACTAATAATTTATTGCTTTTCCTAAGAAAACCTTAGATTAAGCATTAGTAATATTTGTGAAAAGGTGAATGACTCAAACTCAACCTTAGACTAGTTTGTAAATAATGCCGTGTCTTTTAATGGCCACAAGGGATATAAATATGACGAAAATCGCAATGTTAAGCACTGGTGAAGAAGTTCTTCATGGGGACATTGTCGACACAAACGCAGCTTGGATGTCTGCTGAGTTTTATCAGCACGGCTTTGCTTTGGCAAAGCGTTCAACTGTGGGCGACCAAATGAACGCTCTGATTGAAGAACTGCTGATGCTGAGCTTCAACTATGATGTGGTTATCGTCAATGGTGGTTTGGGGCCGACAACTGATGATATGAGTGCGGCCGCTGCGGCTGCGGCCTCAGATCAAAAGCTTGTCATGTTCCCTGAGTGGCTGACTCGTATGGAAGAGATGTTCTCTGGACGTGGCATGCCGATGCCTGACAGTAACCTTAAGCAAGCTTTATTGCCCGCGAGTTCAGAGATTGTTGATAATCCTGTGGGTACGGCTTGCGGCTTCAAGCTGAAAATCAACGATGCTACTTTCTATTTTACTCCTGGTGTACCGAGTGAATTCAAACGTATGGTTACGTTTGAGATTCTTCCTGACTTGTCGCGTACCTACCCTCAAGTGGTTGCCTCTGAATGCAGTCGATTGTTTACGTTTGGTTTGTCTGAGTCGGGTATCTCGGATGTGTTAGACCAGCTTAAGCTTCCTGCAGGCTATGAACTTGGCTACCGCTCTTATCTGCCTTTTATTGAGGTCAAACTGTTTGGTCCTAAGGCAGACTTAGAAACTCGCGTTAAGCTTCTGCAAATGGTTTACAAGCTCCTAGAGAGTAATGTCGTGAGCGTTGATGAGCCAATGATTGACCATATTGGACACATCATGGCGGAAAAAAAGAAGACGTTATCTGTATCTGAAGTGTCGACCAAAGGCGCCCTATCAGCGTGGCTGCAATTGAATGAGCAGGTTGAAGACTGCTTTGGTCATTCATGGGTCATGGCTGAGCCAAAAGAGAGCCAACTTGAAAAGAGTGATCCATTAGCCGCAACCTTTGCACTGGCTGGCGCTACAAGAGAGAAGTGCGGTACAGAACTGGCTTTGGTTACTGGTAAGTTAGAAGACAACACATTTAGCGTCGCATTGTCTACTGAAGCAGGAGAGTGGGGACAGGTGCTTGAGTTTTATCGTCAGTACTCACGCGAAGACCAACGCAACGTGATTAAGACCGTTGCCGCCGATATGCTGAGAAGGCATCTAGACAACAAACCGATGTTTGGTACTTACTCTTCGGTTAAGCGATTGAAAGACATGTTTATTCCTAAAGCGGTACTATAAAACCAAGTCAACGCTATAAAGTCCAAGTTAAAGCTATAGAGCTATATATGTAATAAATCATATACATCAATAAAGCCGAGTTGGTGCAATAAGCGAGTTGTCTGATTGAGCCAACATGAAATACAAAAAGGGCCTGATAATGAAGATTATCGGGCCCTTAAATTTTTAAGCTTTTCTGTTAACGATTCAACATTGTACTAATCGTGCTAAGTAGCTAAGTAGCTAAGTAGCTAAGTATAAGTATAAGTATTAAGCACTTTTTTGCTTATTTCTGTGAATAACGTTACTCAGCGATAGTTCTGTTTTTGCTTTACAGATACAAGGTAATATTTCATTACCTTGCGTGTAAGCCATAGCAAAACCAACGTACTCAACTTCACCGGAATCCAACGTACAGCGGCAAGCGCCACAGTGGCCATCTCGGCAGTTGTATTCTGGCTCTAACCCTGCTTGTTCCATTGTTTCCAATAGAGTATTTGAAGGGTTAGATTCAATAGAAGTCAGCTTGTTGATTTTGATTGTTGGCATTACAGCTCAAACCCTTCAAAGTCGTCAGCTTTTACTTCGTTGTCGATTTGGCCAACTAGGTAAGAACTGATTTCAGCTTCTTGTGGAGCAACTTGAACGTTATCTGAAGACAACCAAGCGTTGATCCATGGAATTGGGTTCGACGTTGCTTCTGGGTAAGCGGTACCTAGACCAACAGCCTGCATACGGATGTTAGTAATGTACTCAACGTATTGGCAAAGAATGTCTTTGTTTAGACCAATCATAGAGCCATCTTTGAATAGGTATTCTGCCCACTCTTTCTCTTGCTCTGCTGCTTCTTTGAATAGGTCGAAACATTCTTGCTTACACTCTTCAGCGATCTGCATGAATTCGAAGTCATCTTGGCCATTACGCAGCAAGTTGATCATGTGCTGTGTACCAGTAAGGTGAAGTGCTTCATCACGAGCGATTAGCTTGATGATCTTCGCGTTACCTTCCATTAGCTCACGTTCAGCGAATGCGAATGAACATGCAAAACTCACGTAGAAACGAATCGCTTCCAGTGCGTTTACAGACATTAGACATACGTAAAGCTTCTTCTTCAGGTCGTGAAGTGAAATTTTAACGTCTTCGCCGTTGATGTTGTGGTTGCCTTCACCGTAGCGGTGGTAGTCAGCCGTCAGCTTGATCAAATCGTCGTAGTAAAATGCGATGTCTTTAGCACGCTTCAGGATCTCTTCGTTTTCAACGATGTCGTCGAATACTACGCCTGGATCATTTACGATGTTACGGATGATGTGCGTGTAAGAACGAGAGTGAATCGTTTCAGAGAATGACCATGTCTCAATCCAAGTTTCAACTTCTGGTAGTGATACCAATGGAAGTAGGGCAACGTTAGGGCTGCGGCCTTGGATAGAATCTAGAAGCGTTTGGTACTTCAAGTTAGAGATGAAGATGTGCTTTTCATGCTCAGGAAGCTTGTTGTAGTCGATACGGTCACTAGACACGTCGACCTCTTCTGGGCGCCAGAAGAAAGAAAGCTGCTTTTCGATAAGCTTTTCGAAGATTTCAAATTTTTGTTGGTCGTAACGTGCAACGTTTACCGACTGACCCAAGAACATTGGTTCTTTTAGTTGGTCATTTTTTTGTTGAGAAAAAGTACTGTAAGCCATAAATGCCTCAAATCCTTTAAAGACCCGCAATAAAACGGACCCTGTTAATGCTTTAAACCCAGAGAAGATAACTCTTCTCTGGGGTCTTAATGTTTATTGCGGTTTAGATCTTACAACCGCCGCCTTCACAATCTTCTTCCGGCACTTGAACTGCATCGCCTTGGTCGTCTTTAGCACCATCACGAGTGTTATGGTAGTAAAGCGTTTTAACACCATACTTGTATGCAGTTAGCAGGTCTTTAAGCAGCTGCTTCATTGGTACCTTACCGCTGTCGTAAACACTTGGATCATAGTTAGTGTTTGCAGAGATAGCTTGGTCAACGAATTTTTGCATGATACCCACTAAGTGTAGGTAACCGTCGTTATTGCCAATGTTCCAAAGTAGCTCGTAGTTGTTTTTAAGATTTAAGAAATCAGGAACAACTTGCTTCAGGATACCGTCTTTCGACGCTTTCACTGATACATAACCACGTGGTGGCTCGATACCGTTAGTCGCGTTCGAGATTTGAGACGAAGTCTCAGAAGGCATAAGCGCTGTTAGCGTAGAGTTACGCAGACCGTGCTCCATGATCTCTTCACGTAGCGTGTCCCAATCGTAGTGCAGAGGCTCTTCACATACTAAGTCGATATCTTTTTTATAAGTATCGATTGGCAGTAGGCCTTTCGCGTAGTTGGTCTCGTGGAAAGATGGGCAACGGCCTTGTTCTTTCGCTAGTTCAACAGACGCTTTTAGTAAGTGGTATTGAATTGCTTCAAAAGTACGGTGAGTCAGGCCATTTGCGCTGCCGTCAGAGTACTTAACACCATTCTTCGCCAGGTAGTATGCATAGTTGATGACACCCACACCTAAAGTACGACGATTCATTGTCGATTTGTATGCTGCTGGAAGCGGGTAGTCTTGGTAATCAAGCAGTGCATCAAGTGCACGAACAACCAACTCAGAAAGCTCTGCTAAGTCGTCGAGTTCATTGATTGCGCCAAGGTTGAACGCTGAAAGCGTACACAGTGCAATCTCACCTTCGTCATCTTCCACGTTAGAAAGTGGCTTAGTTGGTAGCGCGATTTCTAGACATAGGTTCGATTGACGAACAGGTGCTACTTCAGAATCAAACGGGCTGTGTGTATTACAGTGGTCAACGTTCTGAATGTAGATACGACCAGTAGAAGCACGCTCTTGCATTAGTAGAGAGAACAGTTCAACCGCTTTCACAGTTTCACGTTTCACTGAAGGATCGTTTTCGTACTTAACGTACAGCTCTTCAAAACGCTCTTGGTTTTCGAAGAACGCATCGTAAAGTCCAGGTACATCTGAAGGGGAGAACAGGCTGATGTTGCCACCTTGAACAAGACGAGAGTACATAAGCTTATTAAGCTGTACGCCGTAGTCCATGTGACGAACACGGTTCTCTTCAACACCACGGTTGTTTTTCAGTACTAATAGAGACTGAACTTCACCGTGCCATAGTGGGTAGAACACGGTTGCTGCACCGCCACGAACACCACCTTGAGAACAACATTTTACTGCTGTTTGGAAGTATTTGTAGAAAGGGATACAGCCAGTGTGGAACGCTTCACCACAACGAATTTCAGAACCAAGCGCACGGATACGACCTGCGTTGATACCAATACCAGCACGTTGAGATACGTAACGAACAATAGAGCTTGCTGTTGCGTTGATAGAATCAAGGCTGTCACCACACTCGATCAGCACACAAGAACTGAATTGACGAGTAGGCGTACGTACACCAGACATAATTGGTGTAGGTAGAGAAATCTTAAACGTAGACGAGGCGTCGTAAAAACGTTTGATGTAATCCAGACGAGTTGATTTCGGGTATTTACCGAATAAACAAGCAGCAACTAGGATGTAAAGGAACTGAGCACTCTCGTAGATTTCTTTTGTTACACGGTTTTGCACGAAGTATTTACCTTCAAGCTGCTTGACCGCTGCATAAGAGAAGTCCAAGTCACGCTTGTGGTCGATGTACGCGTCAAGCTCGTCAAACTCAGCTTTCGTGTAGTCTTCCATTAGGTGGCTATCGTATTTACCCATATCAACCAGTTTTGCAACGTGGTCATATAGAGCCGGTGGCTCGTACTCGCCGTACGCTTTTTTACGTAGGTGGAATACTGACAGACGTGCTGCTAGATATTGGTAATCAGGAGTCTCTTCAGAGATTAAATCCGCTGCTGACTTGATGATTGTCTCATGGATGTCAGTGGTGGTGATGCCATCGTAAAACTGAATGTGAGCTTTCAATTCTACTTGTGATACAGAAACATTGTGCAAGCCTTCAGCTGCCCATGTGATCACTCGATGGATTTTCTCTAAATCGATTGTTTCTTTGCGCCCGTTACGTTTGGTAACAGTAAGTTGTTGGTTCATTCTGCTTAATTTCCCTAACAAAACTGAACAAAGCCGTGTTTTTGTGTATTTCTGTGTAATTTTTGTAAATTACGTTTCGGCTTTGTGATCTTGGTCTACCCATACATTGTAGTTCAAACACAACATATAGGGGTCATTTGTTTGTTGGGTTACAAGATAGTGCTACAGTTTATATTTTTCAAGGTAAAGAAATGGGAGTGCTTGTGGATAAGTGGTGGATTGAAAAAAAACTGTAAGTGACCACTAACTGACGAGGTTCGATGTGACTTGATTGTATAAAAATAGCCTTTTAAGGTTGCTTTATTTTTGCGCACACATAAAAAAAAATCCCTTGATCTTTGAGCAAAATGGGCAATGGATTTTGGATGATTAAAATTAAATCTAGGTGGTCAAAATGGAAGCGAGCGCACGAAATTTAGACTGAAAAAAGTCGTAAAGTTATGTTAATTACAACTCTTTTCAATCGTCTTTTTCTAAAAGATTTTAAGCTGGTGATATTAATAGTTATCGGGTGAGATTTTGCGTGTGGACTATGTAGTTAACATCTACATTTGTGCCCAAACGGTAAGTGTCCGTTAACGGGTTGTAGTGCAGTCCTGTAATCCCCAATTCTTGCAGCGGAGTGTTGTCTATCATCTTGATAAGTTCCGCTGGGCGAATGAACTTTTCGTGGTCGTGAGTACCTTCTGGGACAATCTTAAGTAGCTTTTCTGCACCTACTATAGCGAATAGGTAAGACTTAAAGTTACGGTTCAATGTCGAGAAGAACACATGGCCGCCCGGTTTAACCAACTTTGAACAAGCCGAGATAACCGATTGTGGGTCTGGTACGTGCTCTAGCATTTCCATGCAGGTCACCACATCGTAAGTTTGTGGGTTTTGCTCAGCATGATCTTCAATGGTGCTTTGAATGTAATCAAGCTTGGTGCCGGTTTCTAATGCATGCAGACGAGCGACTTCTAGCGGTTCTTTACCCATATCTAAACCAGTGACTAGCGCACCTTCAACGGCCATGCTCTCAGCCAAAATACCGCCACCGCAGCCAACATCGAGAACTTTCTTGCCAAATAGGCCTTCGGTTTTCTCTAGAACGTAATTTAGGCGCAGTGGGTTGATTTGATGTAGTGGCTTAAACTCGCCTTCTAGATCCCACCAGCGCGACGCCATGTCTTCGAATTTTTTGATTTCTGCTGGGTCTACGTTTTGTGATTTAGTCATAATCGGCATTTCCAAGTTAAATAATGCATCCATGAAATTGCAGGCATTATAACTTGCCTTTTCCTGCTGACCAGAAGATCTACAATTTTGCTAGTTTATTGAGTGTAAAGTGACCATGTTTCAGCAAGATATGACGCTGAGGTGCAATTTCTCATCAATAGATTGGCTACAAGGGTCACAAGATGGTAAAAGGAGAGGGAAAGTGATGCCTCCGTAGGTAAATTTGTGTTATATTTTTCGGTCTTATACGTATTCAAAAATACGATCTGACTATAGAGGGAAAATGGCTCTATGAGCGATCTAGCGAAAGAGATCACGCCCGTAAATATTGAAGATGAGCTTAGAGGTTCATACCTAGACTACGCGATGTCCGTCATCGTTGGTCGTGCCCTTCCAGATGTGCGTGATGGCCTAAAACCAGTACACCGCCGCGTTTTGTTCGCGATGAATGTATTAGGTAATGATTGGAACAAAGCATATAAAAAGTCTGCTCGTGTAGTAGGCGATGTAATCGGTAAATATCACCCACACGGTGATAGTGCGGTATACGAGTCAATTGTTCGTATGGCTCAGCCGTTTTCACTACGCTATATGTTAGTCGATGGCCAAGGTAACTTTGGTTCGGTTGACGGCGATTCAGCTGCGGCAATGCGTTATACCGAAGTTCGTATGTCAAAAATAGCTGGTGAGCTATTAACGGATCTTGATAAAGATACGGTTGACTTCGTTCCTAACTATGATGGAACCGAGCAAATACCAGCAGTTTTACCAACAAAAATACCAAACCTATTGGTTAACGGTGCTTCTGGTATCGCAGTAGGTATGGCTACCAACATCCCGCCACATAACCTTGGCGAAGTTGTTGATGGCTGTTTAGCATTTATCAATAATGAAGACATCACTATTGATGAGCTAATGGACTACATCCCGGGTCCAGACTTCCCGACAGCAGCATTAATCAGTGGCCGTAAGGGCATTGTCGATGCATATAAGACTGGCCGTGGCAAAGTTTACATGCGCTCGCGCGCGAACATTGAAATGGAAAAGAACGGTAAAGAAACAATTATCGTTACTGAAATTCCATATCAAGTGAACAAAGCTCGTCTGATCGAGAAGATTGCAGAACTTGTAAAAGACAAGAAAGTTGAAGGCATCAGTGCACTACGTGACGAATCTGATAAAGATGGTATGCGTATTGTTATTGAATGTAAGCGTGACGCTGTCGGTGAAGTTGTACTAAACAACCTTTACTCACAAACTCAACTGCAAACAACTTTCGGCATCAACATGGTTGCTCTGAACAACGGCCAACCACAACTTTTCAACATTAAAGATATGTTGAAGTGTTTTGTTGATCACCGTCGTGAAGTTGTGACACGTCGTACTATCTTCGAATTGAAGAAAGCGCGCGACCGTGCACATATCTTGGAAGCTCTATCTTTAGCGCTTGCAAACATTGATGAAATCATTGAACTGATCAAGAACGCACCAACACCAGCAGAAGCTAAAGTTGGTCTAGTATCTCGTGGTTGGGATCTTGGTAACGTTGCATCAATGCTTGAACGTGCTGGTACTGATGCAGCTCGTCCAGATTGGCTTGAAGACCAATACGGTATCCGTGATGGTCAATACTTCCTAACGGAAACTCAAGCGCAAGCTATTCTAGAACTTCGTCTTCACCGCCTAACTGGCCTTGAGCACGAGAAGATTCTAGACGAATACAAAGCACTTCTAGAAGAGATCGCTGAGCTAATGCATATCCTTGCAAGCACTGAGCGTTTGATGGAAGTGATCCGTGAAGAACTTGAAGCGGTACGTGATATCTATGGCGACGAACGTCGTACAGAAATCACAGCAGCGGTTCATGATATCGACATGGAAGAGCTAATCGCTCAAGAAGACGTGGTAGTAACGCTTTCTAACGCAGGTTACGTTAAGTACCAAATCCTAAGCGACTACGAAGCTCAGCGTCGTGGTGGTAAAGGTAAGAGTGCAACTAAGATGAAAGATGAGGATTACATTGAGCGTCTGCTTGTTGCTAATACTCACGATAACATCTTATGTTTCTCTACTCGTGGTAAAACGTACCGCCTGAAAGTTTACCAACTGCCTCAAGCAAGCCGCACCGCTCGTGGTAAGCCTATCGTTAACATTCTTCCTCTAGAAGAAGGTGAGCGTATTACGGCTATCCTGCCTGTTTCTGAATTCTCAAACGAGAAATTCATCTTCATGGCAACAGGCGACGGTACAGTTAAGAAGACATCACTGGATCAATTCGCAAACGTACGTGCTAACGGCTTAATCGCAGTTAACCTACGTGACGATGACTCACTGATTGGCGTTGATATTACTGACGGTAATAGCGACATCATGCTGTTCTCGAAGTCGGGCAAAGTTGTTCGCTTTAACGAGGACAAAGTACGTCCAATGGGTCGTACTGCCTCTGGTGTTCGTGGTATGAAGCTTCCAGAAGACGATCAAGTGGTTTCACTGATTGTTCCTTCAAACGAAGGCGATATCCTAACTGTGACTCAAAACGGTTACGGTAAGCGTACTGAGTTGGCTGAATACCCAACGAAAGGCCGTGCAACGCAAGGTGTAGTATCTATCAAAGTCTCTGATCGTAATGGCCCAGTAGTTGGCGCTGTTCAGGTTGAAGAAGGCGATGAAATGATGATGATCACCGACGCAGGTACACTAGTACGTACTCGCGTAGCGGAAGTAAGCCAAGTTGGTCGTAACACTCAAGGTGTAACACTGATTCGTACTGCTGAAGACGAGAATGTTGTAGGTCTACAACGTATCGACGAAGTAGAAGAAGCTGAGATTGTTGAAGGCGAAGAAACTGAAGAAGCAAATGCTGACGCAGTAAACGCTGAAACGGCTGTTGTTTCTGAATCAAGTGAAGAGCAAGCATCTGATGCTTCTGACTCTGAAAGTGATAGCGAGCAAGACACTGAGTAATCTCGATTACGTTAAGTAATTAAGCTTACCAATGAAAAAACCGAGCCTAAGTGCTCGGTTTTTTATTGCCTGTCATTTCACTCTTTTTCTCTTCTCTTCTCTTCTCTTCTCTTCTCTTCTCTTCTCATTTGGCTTATGGCTTAGGTCTGAACACCAACCTTAACCCGTCGCTTTTATGCGAAAGTTTGAGCACTAAATCTCGAACGCTAAACTTTGATCAATAACGAGGCAGGGCGAAAACGATAGAGTAGGGGCAGATCTAAATAAAAGGGATGCGGAATGGATATCTGGTTGTTGGTTGCGTTGGTACTAATGAGTCTGTTTTTGATTGTGGTCGTTATTGCCGCGAGCAATAATGGCAGCCATCTAAAAGGCAATGTGGTGATTTCTCTTACTGCGGTGGCTTTGAGCGTGTTGGTTTGGTCTCAACTGAAACAAGAGTTACCTCAACTTCCTTTGGATGATAGCAATAACTACACGGCAACAGATTTCGAAGATGAGCTTCAACAAAGCCTCAAACAAGACCCGAATCAATCCGACTTGTGGTTTAAGCTTGGTGGTGTGTACATGCAGAGAGGGGAGTTTGATGCGGCATTCACTTGCTACGACTACGCAATTCGATTAGATCCTCAAGCGCCTTCTGGCCTCTATGCTGCCAAAGCAACCGCACTTTATTATCTGAGCTCTCAAGCGATGAGTGATGATGTTAATGCGCTGTTGGAGCACTCAATGCAGCTTGATCCCAATGATCGTACGGCATTGATGTTGATTGCGACCGATCACTTCATCAGCATGCGCTATCAACAAGCGATCGATGCGTGGACTCAAATCTTAGATTCCAATCAGAAGGGCATTGATCGTGTCTCTATTATCCATTCGATCAACCAAGCTAAACAGATGATCCGTTAAGCTTGGCTAATTGCTAAAGAGGCGATCTTACTTAAGAGCTCATTTCGAAGACTATTGGTTTTCCTGCATTTCGATTAAGCCACCAGCATTGTGGATTTGAGTAAACCCTTGAGCACGCAAGAATTGATAAGCTTGCCCTGAACGATTGCCACTGCGGCAATACAATACGATGGGTTGGTCTTTATCTATCTTAGCAAAGTGAGTAGCCACTTCAGAAAGAGGGTAGTTGATGGCGTTGTCTAGATGCCCTTGTTCAAACTCTGCAGGTGTTCTGACATCAACCACTAATGCCCCTTTCTCTATTAATTCCCACCCTGTTTCAGCACGCTCAGAGGCGTGAACGCTTGAACTGAGTAGTGCAATACATAATGCCGAAAGCGAAAGTAAAATTTTCATTGTTTATTCCTTGAATTGGCGAGTGGTTCGGGGGCTCGATATTGATGTGTATTCCCCCAAAACCTAAAAAAACCAGCCACACAACAATAGTGTGACTGGTTTTTACTTAATGGTCTAATGGAAGAAACTAGTATTCGTAGTTGGCTTCACGCTTTTCAGCTTGCTCTTCCCATTTAGGAACAACCGTGTCTAAGAAGTGCTGTTTCTCTGCGTTCATCTTATCCATGTCCATTCCAAGCGCTTTTTGAGCCGCTTCTTTTGTCGAGATATCTGGAATCTCGATTGGATCGGTGATGCCTTTCTTCGCCAGTAGACGAACAATCTTAGTACGAGCATCCGCGGCGCGGTCAACGGCAGTACCTAGCACTTCTAGAGCGATTTCAGGTGCGTGCATGTGAATACCGTGAGACGCGATAGCGTAGTCCCAACGCCATTGAGCGTGACGGATATCCAGTAAGATAGGTTCCATCTCTTGCTCTGTCGCACCCGCTTCCCATGCTGCGCCTGCTTCAAAGTGAGCAGCAACGATTTGTTTCTCTGCTGTCAGCTTCATGTTTAGTACTTGCGCTTTACGGCTTGAAACGATGTTACGCATAGTTTCTTTCGATTGAGTGTGACAGTTTGCACACGTATCTTCGAAACGGTCGAATGGGTTACCCACTTTATGGTCGGTATAAACGGTGCCATCTTCTTTGGTGACTTTCGGCATATGACAGTCAGCACAAACGACTTTGTTCTTACCGTGGATGCCTTCGCGCCATGTTTCGAAACCTGGGTGCTGTGCTTTCAGCATGGGTGCTTTCGATACTTTATGCGTCCAATCTTTAAAGTTGATTGCATCATAGTAACGTTCCATGTCGCCGACCGTTGTACCTTGGTCCCAAGGGAATTTCACACCTTTGGTTGGCCCTGTGAAGTAGTATTCCACGTGGCACTGAGCACAAACAGAAGCTTGTTGGTCTAAGCGGCTTTGCTCATCAAACTTTTTACCAATCGTTTCAAATGCACGCTCAACGTAAGGACGAGTCACCTTCAGTGCAGGCTCACCATTCTTAAAGCCTTCGCTTTGGGTGTCGTGACAGTCTGAACAGCCAATAGGGTTAATGATCTCGTTGCCAAGACGCGCCCATTTACCTTCAAAATAACCATCTTCACCACGCTCTTCGATAACACGAGCGACATCTGGGCTCTTACAACTCCAACACGCCATTGGCATTGGGCCAGAGCTTTCGTCCGTTGGGCCGCCAGTACGAAGTGTTTGTCTTACATCGTCAATGGCATAAAAGTGGCCGCGTGCTTTGTTGTAATCTTTTGCGAAGCCGTAGCCAGCCCACATGATGACCATGTTTGGATCTTCTTTTAGTGCGTCTTCAATAACTTCGCTTTCTGAAGTTTGTCTCCATGAGTGATATTGATCTGGGTGGTTTTGCTCGAACTGGTCGTTACGAGGGTCGCCAATTTCTTTTTGTTCAGACGCAGCAAAACTGGTCGCGCTTGCTAGTGATGCGCTAACCATTAATAGTGCTGTGACCGAATTACGTATCCAATGCTTTTTCACAGTGATATCTCCAATATACTGATTCTTATACCAAGCGTTGTGAGTTTGCTATTCAAATTAAGAACTGGAGAATTCCTGTTTATATTAATTCATAAACAAACACATTTTGTTACGTGTTGGATATAGCTTGTCTTAGATCAATTAATGGTAGTGACTTCAATCACGCTGAAGTTTATATACCCCTAAAGGGGTATTGGTGGTTAGTGGCATTAAAACTCAAGTGATAATTATTATCATATATAACAATCAATTACCTAAATTGACCATGATATAAATAGGGTGATTGCGTTCACAGATTAACCTATCGAAATTTCGCATTACCTAATTAGAGGTATATTCTGATTATAGAAAGCGTTGTGGCTTATCCAAAATAAGAATTGATATCATTTAAGCGGTAATAATATCGTTTAAGGGTACTTTTGTTTAACCGGAATATTATTTAGTTGAGAGTTAAATAATGCCGGTATAAGGAAAGGATAAAATGGGCAATATTAAATTGGCCATAGTCATAATGCTTAAATCCCTTCTAGCATTCTGCCTCTATGGTTATTCCATTCATGCTGTTGCTGAGCCTGCTGTTACGCCAGTAGGAGAATCAGCAAGACATGAAGTCGAATTAATCCGCGACAAAGACTACAAGTGTGTTCAATGCCATAAAGATTCAAAAGAAACGGTATTGGGTTCACATGGTGAAAGTGCACACGCTTTACTTGGCCGTGAAGTAAATTGTACCGATTGTCATAGTTCAATTAGCCCCGATCACCGTGAAGGTGCACCTGAAGTGGTGAAGTATCGCGCGGCTCAATCACAACCAGGAACCGAAAAGGTTTTCCTCGATCCTAGCTTAATTTTAGATGCCAATAGCCAATGTATCGATTGTCACAAACCTGATGATCTGCGTGAAGCTAGCTGGACCCACGATGTTCACGCGCAAAACTTAACGTGTTCAAACTGCCATGATGTTCATGCGACTGAAGCAAAGGTGTTGGGCTTAGATAAAAAGCAAACCATTAAGCTGTGTGTGGATTGCCATTCAGACTTCAACCAGAAGAAAGAAGGGGAGTAATCTATGATCTGCTCAAGAAGAAACTTTTTAGCAGGCGCTGGTGCCGTTATTTTTACCACGGGTGTAGCAGGAACTGCTGCGGTGACAAGTCGTAAAACGTTGGCCAATGTTCAAGAAGATGGTGCTAAACGTTATGGAATGATTCATGACGAAACCGCGTGTATTGGTTGTACTGCTTGTACAGAAGCATGTCGTGAAGTGAATAAAGTACCTGAAGGCGTGTCGCGCTTAGAAATTATTAAGAGCGAACCCCAAGGCGAATATCCAAATGTTGATTACCGTTTTACTCGTAACTCTTGCCAACATTGTGATAACGCGCCGTGTGTGATGGTTTGCCCAACAGGTGCTGCCTACAAAGATGAAAAAACGGGCATTGTTGATGTCCACAAAGAGAAGTGTGTCGGTTGTGGTTACTGTTTGTTAGCGTGTCCATATCAAGTGCGCTTTTTCCATCCAGAGAACAAGTCAGCCGATAAATGTAACTTCTGTCGTGATACCAATCTAGCACAAGGGAAGTTGCCTGCTTGTGTCGAATCTTGCCCAACCAAAGCGCTGACATTCGGCGATTTAAATGACCCTAAGAGTGAGATAAACCAAGTACTTCAATCCGAGGTAGTTTACAGAGATAAAGCCTATCTAGGCACTCAACCAAAACTCTATAAAGTGCCACACCAAAAAGGGGAGATTTGATTATGAGTGCATGGGACGCAGCTTTTCAGTCTGGTACCGTGGTATGGGACTGGATTATAGCAATCTATCTATTTCTCGCGGGGATGTCGGCGGGTGCCGTAATGATCTCCATTTATCTCAAGCGTAAGGTTATTGAAGGCGATCCTGCTCATAATGGTGTGTTAAAGGCGACAGCTTTTCTTGCGCCATTTGGGATCATCTCAGGCTTGCTGATCTTGGTTTTCCACCTGACAAAACCGTTGTCATTTTGGAAGATCATGATCTTCTATAATCCAACGTCTGTGATGTCGATGGGTGTGGTCTTATTCCAAGTGTATATGGTGATCTTGTTCCTTTGGATCGGCATTATATTTAGAGATCAAATTGTCGTGTTCTTGAATGACCAAACATGGTTAAAAGGACGACTCGACTTTGTCGGGAACTGGATTGGCAAATTAGAAGTGTTTGAGAATGCTCTGGAAATATTCCTAGCTGTTCTTGCTTTGATGCTTGCCGCTTATACCGGATTCTTGCTGTCAGCTTTAAATACCTTCCCACTATTGAATAACCCAGTACTGCCGATTTTATTCTTGTTCTCGAGTTTATCTTCGGGTGCGGCGGCGTGTATTTTATTCGGTGTGTTGGTCTTTAAAGAATCACCTTATAGCCCGAGTATTTCATGGATCCACGGATTTGAACGCCCGGTAGTGATGTTTGAGTTGTTTGTTCTTATCACTTTCTTTACTGGGCTGATCTTCGCTGGTGGTCAAAGTGAACAAGCAGTATGGAACGCAATTGGCAGTGGTTTCTGGGCGAGTTGGTTCTGGTATGGCGTCATCGGTGTTGGTATGGTTTTACCGTTGTTGTTGAATGCCGTCACACCAACCTCAATCCGCCATAGCTCGGTGTATATTTTCTCCGTGACTTCGCTAAGCCTAATGGGCGTATTAATGCTGCGAACTTTTGTCCTTTATGCAGGGCAGTTAACGATAGCTTAATTTCGCGCAAGTTTATTAGTGAGCAGATGTTGGATACTAGACATCTGCTTATTAATGAACATGCTTTTAGTAAACATGAGATGCGTGTTCAGATCGGCTCTGCTCTAGCGGAGCCTTATTGAGGTGATATGGTCGGTTCTTTGGGGCTGTTTAGTTTAGTGTTGGTTGCTGTACTCAGTAGCATTATTGGTGTGCATTCGTTTTATCAAATGCTAAACAAACGGACGCAAAATATAAGTTTAATCCGCAGTTTCTCTCTTTCAAGTACATTGTTTTCTCTCACTTCTGTCGCATTGCTTGGTTATGCTTTTGTCAGTGATGACTTCTCTATTCTCTATGTCGCTGAACATTCAAATACTCAATTACCCTCATTTTTTAAGCTAGCAGCCGTATGGGCAGGCCATGAAGGTTCCTTGTTATTTTGGGTACTGACGATCAGCGTCTGGTCTGGCGTGATTGCCTTACAAAAACACTATTCGAATGAATACCAAAGCCGCGTGTTGTGGGTAATGAATCTACTGCTCGCGATATTTGCTTGGTTCACCTTATTCGCATCAAACCCATTTGAAATGAATTCGATCTTGCCGCTAGAAGGGCGTGACCTTAACCCAATGTTGCAAGATGTCGGCCTGATCTTTCACCCTCCATTACTTTACCTTGGCTATGTCGGTTTTTCTGTGGTGCTGGCATTTGCCGTTGCCGCTTTGCTGGTTGATCCTATTGAGTTTGATTGGGTTGCCCATTGTCGCAGTTGGTGTCTAGTCGCTTGGATCTTTTTAACCGCAGGGATCATTCTTGGCTCTTGGTGGGCGTATTACGAATTAGGCTGGGGCGGCTGGTGGTTCTGGGATCCTGTTGAAAATGCCAGCTTGTTGCCGTGGCTCACTTCGACAGCCTTGCTGCATTGTTTAGGTGTTGCCAAGGGCAAACAACAGCTTTTGAAGTGGTCTTTAAGCCTTGCTTTCATTACATTTTGTTTGAGTATCTTAGGCACCTTTATTGTTCGTTCTGGCGTACTTACGTCGGTGCACGCTTTTGCTGTCGACCCGACCAAAGGTATCGCACTACTACTTATATTGATGTTGGTGCTAGTGAGCTCTTTCTCTCTTCTTATCATCAGAGGGGAGTCTTTTGAATCTAACCCGATTACTAGCTTCGCCAGTAAGAGTTTTTTAAGTCTGGTCGCGGTGCTCATTTTTGTATTAGCGACCGCTGTTGTGGTGTTTGGTACATTTTATCCAATGGTCTTTGAGCTGCTTGGGCTGGGTAACATATCGGTCGGTGCGCCATACTTTAATCTGTTGATTGCGCCTTTGGCTTTGCTCGCACTTGGCGTGGTTGGCTTAGCTCCATTGCTTAGCATTAAACCTCAAGCAACCAAAGACGTTATTGCCTCGTTAACTGTGGTGTCATTTGTGCTTGGGTACATTTGTTATTCATGGCAAGTGGAACAAGTCCAACGACAAGCGATGGTTCTGATGACATGGTCACTCGCATTTTGGGTTTTACTCACTCATGTTTATGGCTTAGCGGTAACGCGCAGTTCCAAGTTCCAACGAAAAGTCTGGGTGATGACATTTGCCCATGTTGGTGTCGCGATATTAGCGGTAGGTGCGGCAATGAATAGCTACCACTCGTTTGAGCGCAGCTATAAACTGAGCCCAGGAGCACAAGTAGAGTTCATGGATTGGACGCTTGCTCATGAAGATACAGAGCTTTATGTCGCCTCAAACTTTACCGCAGAGAAGGCGATACTTAAGCTAGAAACTGGTGAGCAAAGTTTTTCCATTACACCTGAAAGAAGACATTATCAAGTTCGAGTGATGAACATGAGCGAGCCCGCAATGAAATGGTTCTGGCATGGCGATGTGTATATCACCATGGGTGAGAAAGTTGACGCTACCGCTTACGCATTTCGAGTTCAGTACAAAGCGTATGCTCGTTGGATATGGCTTGGTGGGCTGTTCTCAATTCTAGGTGCTGTGCTTTCACTGACCAATCGTAAAAAGAAAACCGTTAAGGCTGCACAGTATGCATACCAGCGTTCGTAATAAACTCATTGCTCTATTTTCAGTGGCTGTTGCTTTGGTCGTTGCATTTTCATATGCGCTCGACAATAAGCAACAAACGACCAGCGTTTCAGATCAAAAAAGGGCTTTCCCTGAATTTACGGCAGAAAAACTCGTTACTGATGAGTCATTCGATTCTGAAGCATTAAGCTCTGAAATATTAAGCTCTGAAACGGCTAAGCTTACGCTTACTGATATTACTCAACATCCTTACCAACTGGTCAATGTATGGGCTTCATGGTGCGGAATATGTAAAACCGAGCACGCTTTTTTACTCGAACTGCAGAAGAAAGGCATTCCAATTGTCGGTCTCAATTATCGAGATAACCCCGGTGCTGCGCTTAATGTATTGTCCAACGACGGCAATCCGTACGCAACTGTGATCAGTGATCCTCAAGGGAAGTTGGCTTTAGAACTCGGTGTCATAGGGACTCCTGAGACGTATTTAGTTGATGCTGAAGGCCAAATAGTGAAGAAGTTGCTAGGTGTGATTAATGAATCGGTTTGGCGCAAAGAACTCGCTCACTATTTTAAAGGTAAAAATGGATGATGAAGTTCCTGCTCAACATAGTGCTCATACTTAGCTCCGCTATTGTCGTCAACTTCCCTGTAATAGCCGAGGACTTGTTTACGGCGAGTGATAAAGATACAAGCATTCAGGTAGAGTTATTTGAGTTTGAAAGCCCTAATCAACAACAGCGTGCTATTAGTTTGGCTAAATCGCTGCGCTGCCCACAATGTCAGAATCAAAATCTGATTGAGTCGAACTCTCCCATAGCAAAAGATTTACGCCTTGTTGTATTCAATATGGTGAAAGCAGGGAAGAGTAACAATGAAATCACTCAGTACATGACAGAAAGGTTTGGTGAATTTGTGCTTTATAAGCCAGCAATGAGTGTTTCAAACATATTACTTTGGGTGTTACCGAGCCTATTATTTCTTTTGTTTGTATATTTGTCAGTAGCGAGTGTTAGGAAGGACTCATAAAAATTGTGTATTACTGTTTACCAATTGAGCTGTATTTTGTAATATTAACGGATTATAAAGGCTAAGCACTGTTATATAAGGATGTGTTTGTGGATAACGTAATCTCAAATTTAAAAAAAGAGTTCTATACTCATGTCCGTTCTGATAAATGGGCAGAAAAATACAGTGCAAAGTCGAGCATCTCTACACTGACACAAGAAGAGTTAAGTGAATTAGAGAATGCTTGGGTGCAGCTTGTTATCTGGAAGCAAACTCAACTAAGCTGATCGTTCCGCAAAAAGTGTAGTCTTAGCCGCAATTGATTGATTTATAACCCCATGTTGGTCATCCCAACGTGGGGTTTTTTGTTACCCAGAAAATTAATTGTTATAATATAACAATTTGTACGTGGTCGACCTTGAAAAAAATTGTTAACAGCCTCATAGTGTCTATCATTAGATAGTTAGCTACAAAATATTGCCTAGACATATAGTGTAGTGTTGTTAAATACATCGAATTTTCAAGTGAGTATAGCTATGGCGGAAGTGCGTGCCAGAATAGATTTCAAAGTAGGGGTAACAAGCAGTATTGATGCTGAACTTCTGTCTTTTCATGGATTGAAAACAGATAAAGAGCATGTTGCTGTGATATTTAAATCAGCGGATAAGACACAAGACATACCTCTTGTTCGTATGCACTCTGAGTGCCTGACTGGTGATGTTTTTCATTCTTCTCGCTGTGACTGTGGTGAGCAGTTAGATGAAACCATCAGAATTATGGGTGAGACGGGGGGAGTGATTCTTTACTTACGCCAAGAAGGTCGTGGTATTGGTTTGTATAACAAAATCGATGCGTACCGTCTGCAAAGCGAAGGCATGAACACCTATGAAGCGAATAACCACCTAGGTTTTGGTGATGATTTACGCGACTTTACCGAAGCGGCAGAAATGCTTCGCGCTTTAGGAACCACAAAAATTCGTTTGGTTACTAACAACCCTAAGAAGATCAATGAGCTGAAATCTTTCGGTATTGAGATTGAAGAAGTGGTGAATACTTCTGCACATATCAAGTCGGGAAATGAGAGTTACCTGAAGGCGAAAGTCTCACACGGTAAGCATAATCTGGATATTTGATAAGCTTCCTTTTATTGCTATAGCACAAAAGTATTTAAAGACCTCACAAATGTGAGGTTTTTTTGTATTTATCTTGCAATAAAATTGTAAGTTTGTATTATTCAAATCTGTAGTGTAAATGATAATGGTTTGCACTATTACTACGAATAATAATTCAAAGCTCAACAAGGATGCTTCATGACCATTAAATCTTTAGTGACAAAAGCCGTAACTTCGTCACTCATTTTTGCCTCTGCTTCTTCTTTTGCAGCAGTAACTCAAGATCAAGTTGTAGAACATTACGCCGATATTGCTCATGCAGTGTTTGCAGATTCAGTAATTACAGCAAAAGCGTTGAACTCTTCTATTGATACCTTCTTAGCTTCTCCTTCTGCTGGCAATTTCGAACAAGTAAAGCAAGCTTGGCTAGACTCTCGTGTACCTTACCAACAGTCTGAAGTATTTCGCTTTGGTAACGTTGTTGTAGATGATTGGGAAGGCCAATTAAATGCATGGCCGCTAGATGAAGGCCTTATCGATTACGTTTCGACTGATTACCAATATGAACTTGGTAACGAAGGCGCTAGCGCAAACATCGTTGCAAATAAGACTTTCCAAATTGGTCAGACAACAGTAGACGCAACTAACATTACTCCAGAGCTAATTGCAGACCTGAACGAGATCGGTGGTTCTGAAGCGAACGTAGCGTCTGGCTACCACGCGATTGAATTCCTACTTTGGGGCCAAGATTTAAACGGTACTAACAGCGGTGCAGGTGAGCGTGCTTACACTGATTTCGTTGTTGGTGCTGAGTGTACTAATGGTAACTGTGACCGTCGTGGCGCATACCTAAAAGCATCAGCTGAACTACTTATCCAAGACCTAGAGTGGATGGAAAAGCAGTGGGCTGAAGGCGAGAAAGGCAACTACCGTCAAGAGCTTCTTTCTGAATCTAGCGAGAACGGCCTACGTAAAATGCTATTTGGTATGGGCTCACTATCTCTAGGTGAACTAGCGGGTGAGCGTATGAAAGTTGCACTAGAAGCAAACTCTACTGAAGACGAGCATGATTGTTTCTCGGATAACACGCATAACTCTCACTACTACAACGAGCAAGGTATCTACAACGTATACACTGGCTTGTACAAGCGTGAAGATGGTTCTCTACTTTCTGGTCCTAGCCTGTTTGACCTAGTAGAGCAAAAAGACGAGCAAGCGGCGAAAGAGATTCAAAAGCAGTTTGACCTAGCACGTGCGCAAGTTGGTCAACTTGTTGTGTCAGCAGAGAAAAATAACCAGCACTTCGATCAGCTAATTGCTGCTGACAACGCTGCAGGTAACGCGCTAGTAAACAAAACAATTGTTGCGCTAGTGTCTCAAACCGCTGCAATCGAGCGTGCTGCTGGTGTTATTGGCATTGATAGCCTAAACCCAGACACAGCGGATCACGAGTTCTAAGAACCCGAGGCCAAATCAATGTAAGGGCTCTTATTGAGCCCTTAATTGTTTGTTATTCAAAAAAGTTACTCTCTAATAAAAACTAAAATCAAAAACACAGCAAGGCAATGTATGAAGTCGTATCTCTCAGCCTCACTATTAACCGCACTGTTTTTCTTATCTCCATTGCACGCCCATGAAACCTACTCTGGAGGCAAAACCACAGTAAAGAAAGAGGGCGCGAACGCTTTTTCTCTTCCTGCAGCCAACCTTCCAATGAGCAAACGTTTGGATTTCAGCGTAGGTAACAGCTTCTTTAGAAACCCTTGGGTTCCTGCGCCGTCATCAACCGATGCACGTGATGGGTTAGGTCCATTGTTCAATACCAACGGTTGTCAAAACTGTCACATCAAAGATGGTCGTGGTCATGCGCCTGAAAAAGATGACCAGAACGCGGTTTCATTGTTGGTCCGCTTAAGTATCCCTGCTGAAACGCCAGAACAGAGACAAGCCTTCATTCGTGATGGTGGTATTCCTGAACCAACTTACGGCGGCCAGTTACAAGATTTCGCGCTTCAAGGTGTAAAACCCGAGGGCAAAGTGAACATCAGCTACACCGATGTTCCTGTTGAATTCAAAGACGGTACAGTCGTTACTTTGCGTAAACCAATTTTAAAGATTACTGATCTTGCCTTTGGCGAGATGCATCCTAAAACTGAGTTTTCAGCTCGTGTTGCGCCGCCAATGATTGGCCTTGGTTTACTTGAAAGCATCCCGCAAGAAACGATTCTCGGATTTGCTAAACAGCAGTTGGCCGACAAGCAAGGTGTTTCAGGCAAAGCGAACTACGTTCTTGATGTTCAAACTAACGAAATGGCGTTGGGTCGATTCGGTTGGAAAGCTGGCCAGCCAAACCTAATGCAGCAAAATGCGGCGGCGTTTAACGGTGATTTGGGCTTAACGAGTCGCTTATTCCCGAATGAAAACTGCACATCAGCGCAATCAACCTGTGATGATTTTCCGAATGGTGGCGAGCCAGAAGTCAGCGACAATATTCTAGATTTTGTTGAGTTCTATTCGCAGCATTTAGCGGTCCCTATTCGTCGCAACGTCGATAAGCCTGCTGTAGTGCAAGGCAAAAAATTATTCAAAGACGTTGGTTGTCAGAGTTGCCACCAAGCTGAAATTCGCACAGCAGAGCGTGAAGGGTTACCTGCGTTGTCTAAGCAATTAATCAGTCCGTATACCGATATGTTGTTGCACGATATGGGGCAAGGCTTAGCCGACAATCGCCCTGAATATCTTGCCAATGGCCAAGAGTGGCGTACGACGCCATTATGGGGATTAGGCTATACCAAAGAAGTGAATGGTCATACGTTCCTGCTTCATGACGGTCGCGCAAGAAACGTTATGGAAGCGGTACTTTGGCACGGTGGTGAAGCAGAAATGGCGAAACAAAACGTTTTAGCTCTTAGTAGCAGCGAACGTGAAGCGCTATTGGCGTTCTTAAACTCGTTATAGGCTGCGTTGAATTCAGTTTAGTTAACGGCTAGTGACTTAAGAAAGCCGCTATCAAACCACTTAGCACCGCTGAACTTGTAGGAATACGAGGTCAGCGGTCGTTTGGTATTTAATGAATTCATATAATTAAAAGAAAAATTAGGAAGTAAGGTAACAGCATGACGCATAAATTTTTGTTAATGCCTTTGTCGGTATTAATCATGGCAGGCTGCCAATCATCGGGTGAACAAGCTGCTTCATCTGAGGTTAACGGTGTGTCTTATCAAGCTGATACGACCGACCACATCAGTCGCAGTGTCTATCAACAAGAGTTTGATTCAGCCGTCCTATTCGCCAAGCAAGCCAACGAGCTAGAAGTCTTGATGCAGGGTTACTGCCAAACTAATGATGTTGAGTTAGATGCTTTGAAAAGTCAGTGGCAGCTCACCATGAACAGTTGGATGGCACTGCAAGGACAAGAAAGAGGCCCAACAGCGGCACTTGAAGAGAGCTGGAATATTCAATTTTGGCCTGATAAGAAGAACACCACCGGTCTTAAAATGCGTCAATTGACTCAGCAGGACAAAGCATGGTCTCAAGACGAAATCGCACAGCAGAGCGTGACCGTTCAAGGGCTGGGTGCGTTGGAATGGTCGCTTTATGACGAGCAATCGCTACTGCTTCAAGACAAAGCATTAGGCTGCCAAACATCACAAGCGATTACTGAAAACTTAGCGATTAAGTCATCTTCGATTGCACAGGCATGGCAGGTTAACCCTTGGTTAGCGTTAGACGAGACTCGTTGGGAGTCTGAATACATCGCTTTATTGACCAACCAACTTGATTACAGCATGAAAAAGCTGAGTCGCCCAATGGCTAAAATCGGTCATCCGCGTCCTTACTTCTCAGAATCATGGCGTGCACAAACTTCGATGACTCAACTAAAAGCGAATGTAGCAGCACTTCAGAATTTGTACCTTGCCGATGGCAATGGCTTAGACGGCTTGTTGAGAGAGAAGGGCTTAAATGACCTTGCTGACCGTGTTGCTGACCAGTTCACGCTAACGTTAGATACTTGGCCAACAGACTCAAGTTTGTTCGAGTTGCTGCAGAGCAAAGAGGGCTACCGAAATGTGCTGACTCAATACAACAAACTAGAACGTTTGAAGTACTTGATTCATGAAAAAGTGGCGATAGAGCTTGGCGTGGTAATAGGATTTAATGCTACCGATGGTGACTGATACTACACGAAGAACGCTACTCAAGGCTGCACTGGGTTGTGCAGCTGTACCTGTACTTCCGTTTGGCTGCGCTAGTCGCTCTGGCGCCGCAAGCACATCTAATGATCCTCAACTGATCGGTTGTGCGCTGAATGGTCGTGGCCAATATTCAGCGGTTGTGGCTGACGAATATGGTATGCCGCTGAGTCAGCTGCCGATCCCAGATCGTGGGCATGGCGTCGCAATTTGCCCAACATCATCACATGCGGTGGTTTTTGCTCGTCGTCCTGGTGACTATTTTATGGTGTTTGACTATAAAAATGGTCAGCAGATCAAGATGGTTGTGAAAGGTAACAATCGCCACTTCTATGGTCATGGCGTTTACTCATTAGATGGCAAGTTACTGTATGCCACGGAAGGGAAAACCGACAGTAGCCAAGGTGTGATTGGTGTTTACGATGTCTCACAAGGCTATCGTAAGGTCGAGGAGTTCACGGGCTTTGGTATCGGCCCTCATGAAGTGATCATCATGCCGGATGGTAATCTCGCGATTGGTGTTGGCGGCGTTCATACTGACGGTAGAACACCGAAAAACTTGAATTCAATGCAACCGAGTTTAAGTTATGTTTCACCTGAAGGTGCGCTGCTTGATCAGGTTGAATTGCTAGACAAGAAGCTGAGCATTCGACACTTAGCCCATGATGGTGCTGAAACCGTACTATGTGGCCAGCAATATCGTGGTGAACCAGATGAGTATCCTTCGCTGTTGGCGATGCATACCAAAGGCGGGCAGTTTGAATCACTGAACGCGGAACCAGAGCAATGGGCAAGGTTCAATCACTATATCGCCAGTATTGCGGCGTCAGATGATTGGATTATTGCGACTTCGCCAAGAGGCAACTGTTATGGTATTTGGTCTAAAGAGACTAAAGAGTTAGTGGAACTCTCTGCGTTGTCTGATGCTTCTGGCGCAGTGCTACTTGATGGTGAGTTTCGACTCAGCTCTGGAGCGGGCAGTGTGGTGAGCCAACGCAAGCCTTATAAAAAATCCAGTCAGCAATCATCCGTCCAGTGGGATAACCATTGGAGTGCAATCTAGTTCATAAAACTCCTTAAAAAATAACATGCTTACTCCTATTTCTTTGCCATACTTATGAGATGATTGGTGATGGGGTTAAGCATGTTAGCAAAATACTTCTGTGGATTATTGGTGTTAGTTTCTGTGCATGCATGGAGCTATACGAGTTCTGACGAGAGCCGATTTATTCCGGCTGATTCAGAGCTCTCTTTTATGCTGATTTATCCAGAGCTTACCCAAAGTATTTATCAAGACTCATCTCTTCCAATTTTGTGGGATTCGCCTGAACTTGTTAAGGCGTTTGAATTCCAGTTGTCACTTCTCGAACAAGCGCAAATGGCCCCGCTTTTTGAACGACAACTTAAGCAAATCCGCCACTATCAAACTCGTGGGCAATGGCAAGAGTTGGACATCTTGTTAACCGATACCTTTATTTATTACCTAAGCTACGTTGAGAATGCGCCACTTGCCGGTAAAGAGTGGTATTTCTCGGGCAAGCTGCATTCCAAGTTGCCTGCGCCTTCTCCACATATCCTGATGAGATTGAAAAGCAGTGTCACCAATGATTACTTATTAGAAATGGTATTGTCCTATGCGCCGCCTGTTGGGGATTTTGACCAATTCAAGGCGACCTACTCCGTGCTAGAAACTGCGTCTGAACTCAATATAGAGCGATACAGACAGAAAGGGTTGAAACGCTTAGGTGATGAGCTTTCAGACAAAACCATTCTTGTTGAACGCATTGCTTTGGTTGGTGTTGATACCTCGATGATCGCGGTCGATTTCCCTGTATTTGACCAAGATCTGCAATCGGCAATTAAGTCTTTTCAGCGAATGCACGGCCTTACAGACGATGGGATCGTCGGGCCGGATACGATCAAATGGATCAACATGAGCTTTGATGAACGATTGACTTCGCTGGCTCTCAATGCCGAACGTGTTCGTTTGTGGCCAAGAGACAGAGACTCTCTCATCGTCGTCAATGTCCCTAGTTTTGATATGAAGTATTGGGAAGATGGTGAAGAGGTCTTTGAGTCCAAAGTTGTCGTGGGCAGAAAGTCGCGAAAAACACCGCTTTTAGAGATAAACCTAGATTCGGTTATCTTAAATCCTACTTGGAACGTGCCATGGAAAATCATGGTCAAAGACATCTTGCCTAAAGTAAAAGCGGACGAAAGCTACCTAGAGACACACAACTTTCAAGTGATTGATGGTTGGCGCACCATGGAAACCGTCGACACCACAGATATTGATTGGCAGACCATCAATTTCAATTCGTTCCCATATCGAATGCGTCAACAGGCGGGCTCACGTAATGCATTAGGTTTGTACAAGTTCAACACACCCAACAAGCGAGCTATCTATCTGCACGATACGCCAAGTAAAGGCCTGTTTAATGATGACTTCCGTGCTTACAGTTCAGGTTGTATACGTGTCGAACATGCAGAGGAATTGGCTGAATTGTTGTTTGCCACCAAGGTAAGGAAAGTACCTAACCAAAGTAACGATCTTGCTCCTAATACTAAGGTTCGCCTCAAGAAGCGAATCCCCGTGCATATCATCTATCAAACCGTGCTGTTTGAAGAAGGGGGCATACAGTATCGTGGTGACATCTACCAATATGATAAAGAGGGTGGTTAACCATCATTGAAGCCAATAAGGGTGATCTTGACCAAAAAATGACAACCAAGCTTCTATTGATAAAATTATGATGTGGATCAATAACTAATCGTGCAAAGGTTACAATTACTAACCTTTTGGGCGGTTTTTGTACGTTGACGCAGCAATTTCCATTATGTATCGTGCATTTTTCGTTCGATCTAATTGGTTTTTTTGCTGTATGTCTCAAAGTTTATTTTCACGCCGTCAGTTTCTGACTTACGCTGGTGGTACTGCTGTTGTCGCCTCAATTACTCCTTCTATCGCTTTTGCTTCATACCCTGATCAACCAAGAACGATTAGCATGAACAATCTTCACACAGGTGAACGATTAGAGACCTGTTATTTCGATGGTACTAACTATGTTGGTGATGAAATGGCTCGTCTAAGCAAACTATGCCGTGATTTCCGTCGTAATGAGATTCATCCAATGGATAAGAACCTGTTTGATCAGATCACTCAGATTCAAAATGTACTGGGTATTCAAAAAGAAGTTCAAATCATCTCTGGTTACCGTTCTCCAGCGACCAATGAAGCACTGCGCTCAAAGTCGAGTGGCGTAGCCAAGAAGAGCTACCACATGTTAGGTAAAGCGATCGATTTCCGTATTGATGGCGTTAACCTAAAAGAATTAAGAGACGTTGCTAAAAGCTTGAATGCGGGTGGTGTCGGTTATTATGCACGTAGCAACTTTATCCATATTGATACAGGTCCAGCCCGCAGTTGGTAGCGTTAAGCTGAATTTACGAGCGAATGCTAGGTACTTGTCAAAGTAGACATCCAATGTCATAGTTTGCCCAAATTTCAGTTTGCCCTCTAAGGTTTGTATATGTCTCTTAAGTATCAAGTTGTCCCTGTTACCTCGTTCTCTCAAAACTGCTCAATTGTGTGGTGTGATGAGACAATGGAAGGCATTGTTGTCGATCCGGGCGGTGATGTTCAGCAACTGGCTGCTATCATCGAAGAGTTAGGTGTTAAAGTGGTGAATTTGGTATTGACTCACGGTCACCTAGACCATGTGGGCGGAACAGTACCGCTTGCTGAAATCTTGAACGTGAACATTGTTGGCCCACATAAAGCCGATAACTTTTGGCTTCAAGGTCTAGAGAATCAAAGCCAGATGTTCGGCTTCCCACTGTGTAAAGCTTTTGAACCAAACACTTGGTTAGAAGAGGGCGACAAAGTGACTTTTGGTAACCAAGTTATCGATGTGATTCACACGCCGGGTCATACTCCGGGTCACGTCGTGCTATTCAGTGAGCAAGCGCGTATGGCGTTTGTTGGTGATGTTTTATTTAACGGTGCTATTGGTCGCACGGATTTCCCGCAAGGCGACTTCAACACGCTAATTGCTTCAATCAAGACTAAACTTTGGCCGCTAGGCAGTGACGTGACATTTGTACCGGGCCATGGTCCAGAGTCTACATTTGGTCGTGAGCGCGCATCAAATCCATTCGTTGCCGACGAGATGCCTCTTTATTAATTAAATCTTTGATTTAATATAAGAACGATTGAAAATGAAGCTTAGCTTTTGTTATGGAAGCTAAGCTTTTTTATTGTGTGCGGTTTTACTTTTAAACCAGTTTAATTTTAATCAGAAAGACGTTCGGCTGCCGCCAAGTAGCGTCGAGCCAGTCCAACAAACTCCTCCCCACTGATATTCAGATCATGGGTTGATATGAAAATGTCATACCCGTGGAAGCCTCTTTGATATTTCATTCTGTTGGCAAGCATCGCCTGTAATCCAGAATAGTCTTTAATCACCGCGTTGTGATTATTTGCTTTATCGGATGAATCCGCATCCATTTGCGTTTGTTGAACGCTGAAACTCACTTCGTCGGTATTCTTTGATTCTTTATATTGGCTTAATTCCACACACCCGTTTTCGGTACAACGAGTGTGGTAGTGCGATGAGTCTAAAACCATATCTTCAAAGTTCGATTCTTTACCCGCTTGCTTCGCTCCCAAGTACAAAAGTGCTCGTTGGCTGAGCAGTAATTCACAAGTGATTTTAGGACAAATCGAATCGAGGTAGGGCGAGTAATCTTTAACCTTGATACCAATCCAAGGAAGAGGTTGGTGCCATCCATCTTGCTCATAGGTACAAAGCCCAATCTTTTGGATGTTATTCCATTTTAAAACCCACCCGCCTTTATAAAAATGCTGCTGAAAATGAGTCGGTGTGAGGGTGAACATCACTCTGCTGCGCAACATTAAATAATAGCCAGTTCCTAGTAGGGCAATAATGCAAAAAGCACCCACGATCAGTAACTTTGGGTTGTCACTGTAGAGCGCAACGATCAAGCAAACGAAGCCTAAAATGATGGCGAGAATACGATACGAACGTTTGAATGAAGGCAAAGAGAAATTTGTAAGGTGACGAGTGTCCATAGGCAACACCAAATTTTCATATTTTTGTCTGGATGGATAACCAGTGTATATGACCCTGAATTGATAAGTCGATGATTAAATAATAGACGCTAGTAGACAATATCGGTATTTTTCGTCGACTTTCGACGCTTCACTCTACAAATAGCTCCGGTTTTTTGGTATAAATCGCGCTTCAAATTTTCACCACTGCGAAAAGAGCAGTGAACTGGAGAAATATTCAATGAGACTTGCTCATAAGCGTAAGGTGCAGGCTAAACTGCAGAAACGCACTAAAGCGGCTGTAGTTAAAGCAGTGGCAACGCCGAAAAAAGCGAAGCCTGTCGCAGAGAAAGTTGTAGCAGAAAAAACTGTAGCAGCAAAACCAGCGGTAGAGAAAGCAGTAGCAGCAACTAAAGAAGTTGCAGTAGCACTGACTCCTAAGCAACAACAAGTTCTAGACATCGTTGTTAGCAATGCTGAAGGCATTAACCCTAAAGGTATCGGCCTAGCAGCTGGTCAAGAAGACGCGAAAGCAGCTTCATGGGCAACAGGCGCATTGAAAAAACTTCTTGAAGAAAACCTAGTAGCGAAAGAGCAACTTGCAGGTAACAAGGTTATCTACAAAGCTATGTAATCCCGCGGGATTACATTCGCTTCGTTAAAGTTTTTAAGCCTCGATTATCGAGGCTTTTTTGTATCTGGAGGATCATGTTAATCTCAATCCTCAATCCTAAACTCGACCCCATACTCATATTCGAACCTAGCCCCAGAAACCTTATTTCCAATCGGCAGGCCCCTTCCGTTATTCACCAGTCTTTCGCGTGTCCCATGTTTCGAATCAGTAGGCACCAAAGTAGGACGTCTAATTCTCTGAAACTTTGATTTATATGGATAAATGCATTTAAGTGCGTATTTGATGTGTGGCGAGAATAGAGCTTCCTCACGAAATGGAAATCAATTGTTAATGCAGTTTCACTATAACTACTTAGGTATTTATCAATACTAATTACCCTAATGAATCTCCCAGAGCCTTTAAAATCGACATCGCTAAATTATCTCCTACGTAGTTCTACGTAATCCTTTGGTCTAATACGCAGTTTATGTGAGTCCGTCGTGCGTGCTCTCCCTGATATCTTGTTGCTACATCACGGTGCACTCTTATGTTGAATCATAAAAAATGCTCATAGAAAGAGTGTTAACCCAACAAAGGACGTGAATATGAGTCTCATTTCTAACTCCCTCACACGAGTTTTTAAAAACGTTGCAGTTACTGCAGCGGCTTGTTTAGCTTTGGTCGCTACTGGTGCAACTGCTGCTGATAAGGTTTATCGCTTGAAGCTTGCTGAAACATGGGGACCAAACTTCCCTGTATTCGGTGACGCGACGAAGAACATGGCTGCGATGGCTGAGAAAATGTCGAACGGTCGACTGCAAATCAGAATCGATTCTGCGAACAAACACAAAGCACCGCTTGGCGTTTTTGACATGGTTAAGTCTGGTCAATACGACATGGGGCACTCAGGCTCTTACTACTGGAAAGGTAAAGTTCCAAACACGCTTTACTTCACTTCTATGCCTTTCGGTATGACGCCAGCTGAACAATATGCGTGGTTCTATCACGGTGGTGGTATGGAGTTGATGGAGCAGGTTTACTCTCCACATAATCTGATGTCGTTCCCAGGTGGTAATACGGATATCCAGATGGGGGGTTGGTTTCAAAAAGAGATCAACAGTGTGGAAGACCTACAAGGTCTGAAAATGCGTATCCCTGGCTTTGCTGGTGAGATTCTAGCGGAGTTAGGCGCTAAACCTACCAATATTGCCCCAGGTGAGCTTTACACATCTCTAGAGCGTCGCACAATCGATGCACTAGAGTGGGTAGGTCCATCACTTGATCTGCGTATGGGCTTCCACAAGATCGCGCCTTACTACTACACAGGTTGGCATGAGCCGGGTTCAGAGCTTCAATTCCTAGTGAACAAGCGTACATGGAACAAGCTTCCTGAAGACCTACAAGAAATCTTGCGTGTTGCAATGCGTACAGCGGCTTACGACATGTACACACAAGCAACGCACGAAAGTGGCAAGAACTGGGTTTCAATGAAAACAGAATACCCAGACGTACAAGTTAAAGATTTCCCACCAGAGGTTATGTCTGCACTGAAAGAAGCGAACGATCGCCTACTTGCTAAGCACGCTGAGAAAGATGCATTGGCAAAAGAGATTCAAGCTTCACAAGCAAGCTACCTAGAGCAAGTACGTTCATGGACGGATATTTCACACAGAGCTTATTTAAATAGCCAAGCGAAATAATCGACAGTTTTTGAACTGAAGCTAAATGAACCCAAAGCTATTCTTGTTAGGTAACTAAGAGTGACTAAGCGGCGGGTTCATTTTAACCATAATAACTAGGGCGTGTTGACCTTTCGAGCTGATTTTTGCAGCGAGTTGCAGGGTATTTATACAAGGCAGAGGCTTTGATGTGTAGCTAGCCTCCATGAGAAGCCGATAACGTAGTAGAAATGACCAGCAAACGCTGCCCGAAGGGTTCGGCTAAAAGCGTTTTACTCTTTGTTGAGGGGGGGGGGCTTAGAATGACTAGGCTACTTCCCCCTCGCCGCGATTAAAACGCTTTTATCTCGAACAAAATTTAACCACGAAAGGTTAACACTCCCTAAGCAGGATAAATCCTGTAATACGCCCAAGAACCCTTTCTACGTCGTGCCTATTGCTAGCTATAAACTGAATCGTTTTTAGTTTGGGTTAGTTGTGCTGCGCGATGTCTTTTCAAATTCCATGGAGTCGGGAATGCGAAGTCTAATTTATATTGAACGCCTGTTTAATCGTATCGGTGATGCACTGGGATGGCTTTCCAGTATGTTGTTTATTCTACTTATCGCTAACGTTGTGTATGACGTTGTCATGAGATATGCCTTCAATGATGTCTCAATCGCCTTCCAAGAGATGGAATGGCACCTTTTCTCAGCCGTTTTTCTATTAGGTGTTCCTTATGCCATCAAGGCAGGTGGTCATGTTCGAGTAGACGTGTTCTACGAACAATTGAGCTTTAAAGCGCAAGCCATTATTGACCTGCTAGGCACACTGATCTTTCTGATGCCTTTCTGTTTGCTGGTTGCTTGGTTTGGTATTGATGTTGCCAAAGAGAGTTATAACCTCGGCGAAACCTCAGGTGACCCGGGTGGCCTGCCATATCGATGGATCATCAAAGCCATGATTCCACTGTCATTTTTCTTGATGGCACTCAGCGGAGTCGGTTTGATCCTGCACTCGTTGAACAAAATTTTTAATCCGCACCTTATCCATGCAAACAATACTCATACAAAGAATAAGTAGAGGCTGAACATGATTGGAATAGTAATGTTTTTCGTAGCCTTGTTTGCACTTTTACTAGGCTTCCCGGTGGCGTTTACCTTTGGTGGTATCGCGCTAATCTTTGGTGTTTGGGCGGAAGGCATCGAAATGTTTGCCTTCATGCCATATCGAATTCAATCAATCATGGAAAATACGGTGCTGATGGCCGTTCCATTGTTTGTTTTCATGGGACTTGTTCTACAAAAGACTAAGCTTGCTGAGCAGTTACTTGAGTCTATGGGACGACTGTTTGGTGGTGTACGAGGTGGTATCGCAATCTCGACAGTTCTCGTAGGTTCACTGCTTGCCGCTTCAACCGGTGTGGTAGGCGCTTCTGTGGTTGCAATGGGGCTTATCTCGTTGCCCGTCATGCTCAAGTACAACTACGACAAAGGCTTAGCCTGCGGCACCATCTGTGCGTCTGGTACGTTAGGGCAAATCATTCCGCCATCCATCGTCTTGATTCTATTGGGGGACGTATTGGGTGTTCCGGTAGGTGACTTGTTCCAAGCCGCGATTTGGCCGGGCGTGATGTTAGTGGGGGCTTATATCGTTTATATCTTAATATACGCGAAGCTTAACCCTGAAGCCGCTCAACCAATTGAGCGTGATGATTCCATCAGCCGTAAACAAGAAGTCATCAACGCATTGAAAGCAATCATACCGCCACTCGCGCTGATTATTGTCGTATTGGGCTCTATCTTTGCGGGTGTTGCTACGCCGACAGAGTCTGCTGCTCTGGGTGGTGCGGGTGCGATGGTACTCGCTTTGCTCTACGGTCAGTTTAGTTGGTCGATGGTGTATGACGCCTCTAAAGAGACGGTCAAAGTAACGGCAATGGTATTTGCTATCTTGTTGGGTGCAACGGCATTCTCAATGGCGTTTACTTATACTGGCGGTGATTATCTGGTTGAAGAATGGATGCTGCAGTTGCCGGGTGAGAAGTGGGGTTTCTTGATCATTACCATGTTGGTGATTTTGATTCTGGGTTTCTTCATCGACTTCGTAGAAATCTGTTTCATCATTGTGCCGATTATTGCGCCTGTTGCTGAACTGATGGGAATCAACATGACTTGGTTCGCAATCCTTATCGCGATGAACCTTCAAACCTCATTCTTGACGCCACCGTTTGGCTTCAGTTTGTTCTATCTAAAAGGGGTGGCACCAAAAGGTGTGACTACCAAGGATATCTACCGAGGCGTGATGCCTTTCATTTTGATTCAAATCCTCGTACTTGGATCACTTCTCGCTTTCCCATCTTTCTATGGAATGTGAGTGAAGCCTAGAATGTGAATGATATGTTTCAACGGCTATCCATAAATTGATAAAGTAAAACGGCTTATTGATGTTCAATAAGCCGTTTTTTGTGAGGAAAAGGAATGCCTCTAAAAGTTAAGCTGATTTTGCTGACGCTACTCCCGTTGCTGATTGTAACGGCGAGCATTAGTTGGATCTCGTTACACCAAACTAAGACGTTGGGTGAGAAAGAGGTCGAAATCTTCCGAGACAGCTTAATTAAGTCGCGTGAAAACGCCCTCAAAGACACTGTTGATCTCGCATTTGATGCCATCGAACATATCTACAATGATCCCGATATCCAAGAAGCACAAGCCAAAAGAGAAGTTCGAACCATATTGTCTAAACTAAGGTATGGCTCTGACGGTTACTTCTTTGCGTATGATCGCCACGGAACCAATTTGGTTCATCCAATCCAGCCAGAGTTGATAGGGCAAAACTTACTTCAACTGCAAGATGAAGATGGCGACTTTCTGATAGAAGCCTTGTTAAGAGAAGCACAAACAGGCGGAGGATTTCACCAATATTTGTGGCAAAAACCTTCGACAGGTGAGGTGGTATCGAAGCTGAGTTACGCCGCTTGGTTAGAGCGCTGGGACTGGATGATTGGCACCGGCTTGTATATTGAGGATGTGCATCAAGAAGTGGCCTCGATGCAGGCCGCAATTAACAAGAATATTGAAACCACGTTCTTTTCGATTGTGGTGATTCTGAGTGTGACGGTCGCGGTCATCATTGTACTGACCTTGGCCATTAACATGCATGAACATCGGATAGCGGATAACAACTTGAAGGAACTAGCTCATAAGACGGTGATGTTTCAAGAGGACGAAAAGAAGCATCTAGCGCGTGAGCTGCATGATGGTATTAACCAGTTATTAGTGTCGAGTCGCTGTCACTTAGAACTGCTCGGTAATAAGCTACAAAGCGAAGACCTTAAAGCGCATTTGAATAAGTCTCAGCATTCACTGATGCGGGCAATCGAAGAGGTGAGGCATATTTCGCATCAACTTCGTCCAAGTTCATTGGATGATATCGGCTTAGAAGCGGCGTTGTCTTCGCTGTTATTAGATTTTCAGGCGCACTCGAGCATTGAAGTGGAAACCTTGTTTAATACGCAGCCGGGAAAGTTGAAATCAGAAGCTGCGACGACTTTATATCGAGTGGTGCAAGAGTCACTGAATAATATAGAGAAACACGCACAAGCGACCAAAGTAACGGTTATTGCACAGCAAATTGGAAATGTGTTGCAGTTGCTCATCCAAGACGATGGAGTCGGTTTCAATACCTATAAAGCAATGGAAAAGTGAGGTATTGGGTTACGTAACATGAGAGAACGGGTGGAGTTCATCGGTGGTGACTTTGAATTGATGAGTGAGGTTGGCTTTGGAACGGAAATTACAGTGTTACTGACACTAGAGGGATTAGTGAATGAGTGAAGTTATTCGAGTTGTGATTGCAGATGATCACCAAGTGGTACTGGATGGCTTTATGGCGAGATTAGAACTCGAGCCTGATATTAGCGTGATAGGTACAGCTAGCAATGGATTAGAAGCCGTTGAAGTGGTTAAAGACCTGCGCCCTGATGTGGTGTTGATGGATATCAGCATGCCTATCATGAATGGTATTGATGCCACTCACCTGATTAAAGAGGAAGATCCTCAAGCTAAAGTGCTGATGCTGACCATGCATAACAACCGTGAATACATCATGAAGGTGATGCAATCGGGTGCTGTCGGCTATATGTTGAAAGAAATTTCGGCTGAAAAAATGGTGCAAGCAATCAAGACGGTCAATCAAGGCTCAACCTATTTCTGTGAAAAAGTGACTCAGAACTTGTTTACCCAGCCTATTACTCCCACACAATCTGTGAAGAACCCATTGAGTAGGCGTGAGGAAGCTGTGTTGAAATTAGTGGCTAAAGGGGAGAGCAGTAAAGAGATCGCGAAGGGATTAAATATCAGTTACCGAACGGTTGAAACCCATAGACAAAATATCAAGCATAAGCTCGACATTCACTCTACGGCAGAGCTTGCCAAGTATGCTGTTAGCTCTGGGCTTGTTGAGTGATGTTACGCTAAATTACAGTGAATGTGTAATTTAATTACCAAATGTGCCGTTTACACCCGTTTTTTGATGGTTTTTTTAGTATTTTTGCGACGAGTTGTTATTCTTCCTTTCGAAATTTAAGTGCCAAATGCAATGTTGCAAATTGTGCGCTACTAATTAGAGAGGATGCATGGAGCCTGTAAAGGATAGGTATAGTATTGATAATACTGATTATACCGTAGGACAAGATAATGTTCAGAAATGGGGTTTTGATGTTCATAACCCTGTATTTGGAATCAGCGCTGGGGCGATAATTGCTTTCCTGATTGCGCTTTTGGTTGCAGAACCTGAAACAGCTAAAGCGGCACTTGATGGCGTTAAGTGGAAAGTCATCGGTAACTTCGATGGTTTCTTTATGTGGGCTGCGAACCTTTTCGTATTTTTCTGTTTTGTCCTCATTATCTCCCCTTACGGAAAGATACGTATAGGTGGTGATGATGCTAAAGCAGAGCACTCTAATCTATCATGGATGTCGATGCTATTTGCTGCAGGTATGGGTATTGGCCTCATGTTCTGGGGTGTGGCAGAGCCCGTTGCTTACTTTACCGGTTGGTATGAAACACCGCTCGGTGTTGAAGCGTATTCTCCTGAAGCGGCTAAGTTGGCACTCGGTGCAACCATCTACAACTGGGGCTTGCACGGTTGGGCAATCTACGCCGTTGTTGCTTTGTCTCTTGCCTTCTTTACTTTCAATAAAGGATTACCGCTTTCTATTCGCTCAATCTTTTACCCGCTACTCGGTGATAGAACTTGGGGGTGGTTTGGTCATATCGTTGATATTGTCGCAGTACTTGCAACATTGTTTGGCCTTGCAACATCACTTGGCCTAGGTGCACAGCAAGCCGCAAGCGGTATTAACCATGTATTTGGTACCGATGGCGGTATTGGTATGCAGCTTATTGTTATTGCAGTGGTAACACTGTTGGCAACAATGTCGGTGATTCGCGGCATTAACGGTGGTGTTAAGGTTCTCAGCAACGTCAACATGGTTGTTGCATTAGGCTTGCTGATCTTCGTAACTATCGCGGGTGGCATGGCGGGTATTAAGGCGATACTAACCGCGCTAATGGGCTACATTGAGAACTTTATTCCTCTTAGCAACCCTCATGGTCGTGATGATGAAACATGGATGCAAGGTTGGACGGTATTTTACTGGGCTTGGTGGATTTCATGGTCACCATTCGTAGGCATGTTCATCGCTCGTATCTCTAAAGGTCGTACAATTCGTGAATTCATCGTTGCAGTCTTATTTATCCCGACGTCTGTCATTATCATTTGGATGGCTATTTTCGGTGGTATTGCGATTGACCAGGTGGCGAATAAAGTGGGTGAGATTGGTATAAATGGTCTGCAAGATATTACACTTTCTCTATTCCACACTTATGATGCGCTGCCAATGAGCTCAGTGCTTTCAGTGGTATCGATTGGTTTGATTATGGTGTTCTTCATCACCTCATCAGACTCAGGTTCATTGGTTATTGATAGCATTACTTCTGGCGGTAAAGTCGATGCACCTGTTCCACAGCGTGTATTTTGGGCATTGATGGGCGGTGCGATTGCGGCGGTTCTACTGTGGGTTGGTGGTACTGAATCTATTCAGGCATTACAAGCTGGAACAGTCTCAATGGCACTACCATTTGCCTTCATATTAGCCTAAGTTTGTTTCTTGGTTTACGTACAGAGAATCAATTGGTTAAGCAGCAAAGTGCTTTGAGCTAAAAGTATTTTTCAAATAGAGGCCGACTTAGTCGGCCTTTTTTTCGCCGCAAACATAAGTGATTACCTATATTTTGTTTGAAAATCCATCGAACTGATTCTAGTTTACTGAAAACAATAAGTTAACCTGCTAAACTTCAGACATCCAAGTATTTGAATTATCGTGACAACAGCTTGTACTACTTGGATCGTATGTTCGAGTTTGTGATTCAGTCACAGGAAAGTAAGGGATATGAGGTCAACAGACCTTATAAGTATTCCGTAGAGAGGAATAATGACTAAAGGTATAGATAAATACAGTATCGACAGTACGGATTACACTGTTGGTCAAGATAACGTCCAAAAATGGGGTTTTGACGTTCATAACCCAGTGTTTGGTATCAGTGCGGGACTCATCACTTTGTTCTTGATCGGTGTGCTGCTTACAGATACCGCTTCAGCGAAGTCAGCATTGGATGGTGTTAAATGGCAAATTATCAATTCATTTGATTGGTTGTTCATTTGGTCCGGTAATATTTTCGTTATTTTTTGCTTAGGCTTGATTGTTTCTCCGTTTGGTAAAATCCGCCTTGGTGGTGTTGATGCAACGGCAGATTACTCATTCATGTCTTGGTTATCGATGCTGTTTGCTGCAGGTATGGGTATTGGCTTGATGTTCTGGAGTGTTGCAGAACCTGCGGCTTACTACACAGGTTGGTATGAAACGCCACTTGGCGTAGAGGCAAATACACCAGAAGCTGCAAAACTAGCACTCGGTGCAACCATGTATCACTGGGGGCTTCACCCTTGGGCTATTTATGGTGTTGTGGCGCTTTCACTGGCTTTCTTCTCTTACAACAAGGGATTACCGCTTTCAATTCGTTCTATCTTCTACCCAATTTTAGGTGATAGAGCGTGGGGCTGGGCTGGTCACATCGTTGATATTCTTGCTGTACTTGCAACCCTGTTTGGTTTGGCGACATCGCTTGGCCTTGGTGCGCAACAAGCGGCAAGTGGTATTCAGCATGTATTCGGCATTGAGGCAGGCTTAGGGTTACAAGTCATTGTTATTACCGTAGTAACTTTGCTAGCGGTCGTATCCGTACTTCGTGGTATTGATGGTGGCGTTAAAGTGATCAGTAACATCAACATGTTGGTTGCTTTCCTACTGCTTATCCTAGTAGCTCTAATCGGCTACGCAGTGACTCTAGGTTCAATCCCTACAACATTGATGGCATACATCGAGAACATCATTCCGTTGAGCAACCCTCACGGTCGTGAAGATGAAGCTTGGTTACATGGTTGGACTGTATTCTACTGGGCCTGGTGGATCTCATGGTCTCCATTTGTCGGTATGTTTATCGCGCGTGTTTCTAAAGGTCGTACTGTTCGTGAGTTCATTACAGCGGTACTGATTGTTCCAACGACAGTGACTATCATTTGGATGTCAGTGTTCGGTGGTATGGCAATTGATCAAATCGTGAATAAGGTTGGTACCCTAGGTCAAAATGGCTTAACTGATGTATCACTGGCAATGTTCCAAATGTTTGATGTATTGCCGTTTGGTACTCTGCTTTCAATCATTGCGGTTGTATTGGTTCTCGTATTCTTTATTACATCGTCTGACTCGGGCTCTTTAGTTATCGACAGCATTACTGCTGGTGGTAAAGTTGATACGCCTGTACCTCAACGTGTGTTCTGGGCGTTCCTTGAAGGTGCGATTGCAGTAGCTCTATTGTGGGTTGGCGGAACTGAAGCCGTTCAAGCTCTGCAAGCGGGTGCAATCTCAACCGCGTTGCCATTCACCATCATTCTATTATTGATGTGTGTGAGCCTACTAATGGGTATGCGAACAGAGAAAAGATAGACTAGCTACTATTCGATTTTTCATTTTTTGATGTTGAATACAAAGTAAAACAAAAGGCAGAAGAGGAAACTCTCCTGCCTTTTTTTTATCCATTTTACAGCCTGTAACACTGTATATATCGTAGGAATCGTCGTTGAAATGGCGCCTTGAATTTGGCGAAAAGCCAAGTAATTGGCGAAAGATAAGTTTTTGGTTTTATTGCAAATATAATGTGATGTGAAACTGTGAAATAGCTCGAATCGTTTACTTAAATTGGGTAGTATTCGCTAGATTTTCCACCACTCGTGAAACTTACTAATGAAATTAACACTTAAGCAGAAGTTGATAGGTGCTAGCCTATCTGCTGTTATCGTCATGGCAACAGCCTTGACTTGGTTATCAGCAAACCAATTATTTGAAGAGACTCGTAATGGCGTATACCAACGAGCTGAAAGCGTATCTGAAGCAGCATCTGAAGGTATTAAAAACTGGATTGATATTCGCACGGATATCGCATCAGCGTTTAATGACTTTTCACGAGAGGATGATGTTGTTCCTTTCCTTAAGCAAGCTCGTGTAGCGGGTGGCTTTGACGATATCTTTTTAGGTACTCCAGAAGGCGGAATGTACCGTTCACATCCTGAACGTAATCGTGCAGATTACGACCCTCGTCAACGCCCTTGGTACCAAGAAGCAAACGCAGCCGGTAAGCAAATTATTACGACCGCTTATCAAGATGCGATTACCCAAGCGCTTCTAGTTACGATTGCTGAACCTGTTCGTCATAACGGTAAGCTTATTGGTGTTGTTGGTGCGGATGTACTTATTGATCAGCTAGTCAACGATGTTATCAGCTTAGATGTTGGTGACAACGCTTACGCAATGCTCATTGATGCCTCTGACGGCACATTCCTAGCACACCCAGACTCAGCACTGAGCCTTAAGCCTGTAAGCCAGCTTTCAAACGACATTTCTATGCCTATCATCGAAAACGCAGTGCGTACGGGTAGCATCGAGATTATCAAAGAGCGCGGTGCTGAGAAGCTTCTTTACTTCACTAATGTGCCTAATACGAACTGGATTTTCGCAGTTCAGATGGACAAAGCAACAGAAGAAGCGAATCACTCAATACTTCTTACGCAACTCATTACTACAGCGGTTGTAATTACTCTGATCGTTATCGTGTTGGTTTCTATGTTGGTTAGTTTCCTATTCCGCGACTTAAACCGCGTTTCAGCGGCACTTGAAGAAATTGCTTCAGGCGAGGGCGACTTGACTCAACGTCTTGAGCTCAAAAGTGATGACGAAATTGGTAAACTTGCGGCAAATTTCAATCATTTTGTGGGCAACATGCACACCATGGTACTCAAGCTAAGTGAAGTGTCTGCTGCATTGGGTAACCAAGCACGTCAAACAGCTTCTCAAGCTGAAGAGCGTAGTGCTCGCATTCAGATGCAACAAGACGAAATCAATATGGTAGCAACAGCCGTGAACGAAATGGCTGCAGCAACACAAGAGATTGCGGGTAATGCTGATCAAACTGCACAGAATTCATCTGAAGCTGTTGGCGCGTGTGAGCACGGTACGGGTCAAGTTACACAGACTCAAAGCTCAATCCAAAACCTTGCACAAGAAGTTCAAGTTGCAACGAACGTGATTCTTGAGCTTGAAGAGCACGGCAATAGCATCAACGCTATCTTGTCCAATATCCAAGGCATTGCTGAACAAACTAACTTACTTGCACTTAACGCAGCGATTGAAGCTGCCCGTGCTGGCGAACAAGGTCGCGGTTTTGCGGTTGTTGCTGATGAAGTGAGAGTTTTGAGCCAACGTACACACGGTTCAACTCAAGAAATTCAACAAACGATTGAATTACTGCAAGGTACAACGGGCAAAGCGGTAAGTATCATGAACGATAGCCGAACGCTTGCCGAAACAAGTGTTGATGATTCAAACTCAGCGGCCGCTAGCTTAACGCAAATTCATGCTGCTGTTGAACGTATCAGTGATATGGCGACTCAAATCGCTTCTGCTGCAGAAGAGCAAGCGTCAGTAACGTCTGAGATTACTCGTAACACTGAAGGAATCCGTGACGTATCTAACGAGCTAGCAGGTGAAGCGCACCAAGCTGCAGAACAAGCTGCTCAGCTTTCTGAACTGTCTAATGAACTAGAAAATGAAATCAGCCGTTTTAAGCTGTAATTATAGATAGATAGATAGATAGATAGATAGATAGATAGAAGCCCCAACTTAGGTTGGGGCTTTTTTATGTTCGCTTTTTAGAAGAAGCAAAATGTCGTGATCTAATCATGCTGGGCTATTGTTTATTGAAGGTTAAACAGCCCGAGCGTGACACCGAATATGTTTTATTATGGCTTCTAAACCTTGACTCCGACTGGCGCTAAGCTGAGATTTTAAATCTAACTGGCGGAACCAGTCTTTAATATCGAATTCTAGAACGCTCGCGGGTTGTTGGTTGTTATAGGCGATCAACACCAACGCCAGCAAACCTTTAACTAATGAAGAATCGCTGGTCGCTTGTATCGACATTTTATTCTGTTGACCGATGTAAAGATCTAGCCATACGTTACTTTGGCAGCCTGCGATAAGATGTGTTTTATTCATCTTTTCCATAGGGAAGGGCTCTAACCGGTCTCCCAATTCTATCAAATACATATAACGTTCTTCCCAATCAACGCATCGCTCGAAGTTTCTCTGGAGCTTTTCAGGGGACATAAATTACCTTAATAGTTGGTGGATTCGTTTTAGTGACTGGCACAAGGCGTCTATGTCTTTGGGCCTTGTATACATGCCAATCGATGCGCGACACAGCGAGTTTTGACCGAGTCGTTTTAAAAGGGGCATTGCGCAGAGATGCCCGGTACGAATCGCAATACCATACCTATCTAAGAATGAACCGACATCAAAAGAGTGTTGGTTTTTCATATTAAAGGCCAAAACGCCGGTGCGGTTATCATCGTCGCCATAGAGCTCTATTGCTGGTACCTGTCTAATGCTCTCCACCAAATAATTCATTATATTTTTTTCATAGCCAGAGATCTCTTTGAAGCCGATAGCTTCAATGTAGTCTAGAGCGGCGCCTAAACCTAAAATGCCGGCAATATTCGGAGTACCTGCTTCGAACTTCCATGGCGCTTGGCCAAACGAGGTTCCCAAAGGCAGGGTCACTTGATCGATCATGGCTCCGCCGCCTTCCCATGGCACCATGTTGTCGAGATGTGTTTTTTTTGCATAAAGCACGCCGATGCCTGTCGGGCCATACAGTTTGTGCCCAGAGAAGGCGTAGAAATCACAATCGAGGTCCGTCACATTGACTTCATCGTGCATGACAGCTTGAGCACCGTCTACTAACACGGGGACTTTTGCTTTATGTGCAGCTTTGACTATCGTTTTAATTGGGTTTATGCGACCTAGAACATTCGATACGTGGCTAATCGCCAGCAGTTTTGTCTTTGTATTCATTAACGACACAAGGTCGTTGAGATTCAAATAGCCATTTTTTGCCATTGGCCAAACACGAATGTTGACATTATAAATTTCAGAAAGCATCTGCCAAGGAACAAGGTTGGCGTGATGCTCCATCTCCGTCACGATGATTTCGTCACCCGCTTTTAACCTAGGGCGCAAATAGCTATTCGCAACGAGATTGATGGCCTCTGTCGTCCCTTTGGTGAACACAATACTTTCTCGGGATTTAGCTGAAATGAACTGAGCAAGTTTTTCTCTTACTTGTTCCATTTCTTCGGTTGCTTTAGAGCTTAGGTAATGGACACCGCGATGAACACTCGCATAATCATGTTGATAAAACTGAGTCATGCGGTCGATAACGATTTGAGGGGTTTGGGCCGTTGCAGCACTGTCTAAATAGACCAAAGGCTTGTCGTAAACTTGAGTTCTTAGAGCTGGGAAGTCGTTAAACCAAGGGCTTGTCTTTTCGCTCGAATCAATCATTAGGACATCCTTTATTGAGTGACGCATTGATTTTATCTATCGCAGATTGTCTTAGGGCGGGGTGTTTAATTCTCTCGGTAACGCCAATGACAAACGCAGAGGTAATCATGTGTTCGGCTCGTTCTTTTGGTATACCTCTAGAGCGTAAGTAGTTGATTTGGTTTGGGTCGATTTGCCCTGTTGTTGCACCATGGCTGCATTTAACATCATCGGCATAAATCTCTAATTGAGGTTTAGAGTTAACTTGGGCGTCATCGCCTAGAATCAGACTGTGGGTGTCCATTTGCCCGTCTGTTTTTTGCGCGGTAGGGTCAACATAGATCATGCCGTCGAAAACAGACTTAGATTGGTTTCGAGCGATGGTTTTATGATTTTGTTCACTTTGGCAGTGGGGAGAGTTGTGTTTCAAATAGGTGCGAGTATCAAAAACTGCCTCACCTTGAGGTAGGGAAATACTGTCCATAGCGACAAAACCTTGTTCGCCAGTCAGTTCTGAACTTACTTGATGTCGTATCAATTGGCCGGAGTAGAGCAAGCAACAAGAGTAGGCGCTAGCATGCGCATTAACTATCAAATCGTTGTGACCGAAGTGATGTTGACTTAAGGCCTCTTCGACAATTTTAGTGTGATGATAGTGAGCACCACAACCAACGTGTTGTGTTAAGCGAGATAATGTTACGCCTCTACCACTACCTTGTGAAACATGGTGTTCGATGACGGTGACTTCCGCATGATCTGCGACTTCAATATGGCTTCTGTGGCTTGATACATCACCTTGTTTTTCGGAATTGATATGCAGAAGATAAATAGGTTTCGATATCTGCGTATTCGCTTCGACTTCGATTAATATGCCACTTGAAGCGGTAGCATCAGTAATATAGGTAAAAGCGTCTGGCTTTATTGAACGAGATAGCTCATCGATTTCAATTGGAGAGAGCGCGCAGATGGGAGTCACTCGAACTTTTGGAATCCAGTCGGAGTATCGAGCTAAAAAGAAGCCGTCGACGAAGACTAATCGATAAGCATCAATGTCTAAACTGAATTTGTTGTATGGCGTGTTAGCTGTCGACTGCTGTGGTGCGCTGCTTAGCTCTAGTTCGTTTAATCGGTCAAGAGGCGTGTATTTCCAGTCCTCATGCTGAGGGGACGGTAGCTCAACCCCAAGCAATTTAGACCATTGTTTTTTTTGCCACTCATGCGGTCGAACAAGGGTTTCAAATGAATCAAGCAATGAATGTTTATTGTTCATCAATGATCCACCCATAGCCTTTCTCTTCTAATTCTTGAGCTAACGTGTGGTCACCAGATTTTACAATCTTTCCTTGGTACAACACGTGCACGAAATCTGGCTTGATGTAATTGAGGATACGTTGATAGTGCGTGACTAAAATGAAAGCTCGTTGTTCATTCTGTAGCGCGTTTACACCTTCAGAGACGGCTTTAAGGGCATCAATATCTAGACCTGAGTCGGTCTCGTCTAGTATACAAAGATCAGGTGAGAGCACCGCCATTTGTAGAATGTCATTGCGCTTTTTCTCTCCACCAGAGAATCCCTCATTGACAGAGCGTTGGAGTAAATTTGCTGGCATCTTCAACAATTGCGCTTTTTCTTCCAATAGATCTTCAAAGTCAAAACGATCGATCGGTTCTAATCCTCGATATTCACGAATCTCGTTGAGAGCTGTATTTAGAAAGAGTTTGTTACTGACACCTGGAATTTCGACAGGGTACTGAAAGGCTAAAAATACCCCTTCACCGGCTCTTTGTTCTGGATCTAGCTCTGTAAGATCTTGACCTTTGAAAACAATCTCACCACTGACGACCTCGTAATCATCCTTGCCTGCCAGTGTGGCGGATAGGGTACTTTTTCCTGAACCGTTCGGTCCCATAATTGCGTGAACTTCACCAGGTTTAACGGTTAGGTTAATGCCCTTTAGGATGCTGTTTTCTTCAACTCTAACATGTAAATTTTTAATTTCTAACATTTTATCCCACACTATGCTCGAGGCTGATTGATAGAAGTTTCTGCGCTTCAACAGCGAATTCGAGTGGTAATTCTGAAAATACGTCTTTACAAAAACCATTGACGCTCATGGATATGGCGTTGTCTTCACTGATCCCTCTTTGGGTGCAGTAAAACAGTTGATCTTGGCCAATTCGAGAGGTCGTCGCTTCGTGTTCAACGTGAGCAGACGGGTTTTTGACTTCGATATAAGGAAAAGTGTGAGCCCCACATTCAGCGCCGATTAACATTGAATCGCACTGAGTGAAGTTTCTCGCACCTTCTGCGTTAGGGGTGACTTTAACCAGCCCTCGGTAACTGTTCTGGCTTTTGCCTGCTGAAATCCCTTTTGAAATGATGGTAGAGCGAGAGTGTTTTCCTATATGAACCATCTTAGTGCCGGTATCGGCTTGTTGAACGCCATTCGTTAAAGCGACGGAGAAAAACTCACCAACAGAGTAGTCTCCTTTGAGAATTACGCTTGGGTACTTCCACGTTATCGCAGAACCTGTTTCTGATTGAGTCCAAGACATTTTGCTGTACTCGCCTTCGCAAACCGCACGTTTGGTTACGAAATTGAGTATGCCGCCTTGTGAATCCTCTGCTCCTGAGAACCAGTTTTGCACAGTGGAATATTTAACTTCAGCACGCTTGTGAATGATGACTTCTACGACGGCGGCGTGAAGCTGATAGGTATCTCTCATCGGGGCAGAGCAACCTTCAATGTAGCTGACGTATGAGTCCTCATCAGCCACTAAAATTGTTCTTTCAAACTGGCCTGTTTTTGCTTGGTTTATTCGAAAGTAGGTAGAGAGTTCTCTTGGGCATCTCACACCTTTCGGGATGTAAACAAAAGTGCAGTCAGAGGCAACAGAGGCATTCAAAGCCGCAAAGAAGTTATCTTCAGGTGGAACAACGGTGCCTAGGTATTGCTGCACAAGTTCAGGGTATTCTTGGATAGCTTCGCTGAATGAACAGAAGATGATTCCGAGTTCTTTCAGTTCGTTTTGATAGGTAGTGGTGACGGAAACTGAATCAAAGATTGCATCGACAGCAATTTCAGAACCTTCTCTAACTGGAATCCCAAGTGTTTCAAAGGCTGTCTCGACTTCTTCGGTTAAAAATTCATTCGAGCCATCACCACTATCTTTATCACAACTATCTTTGTCGCAGCTAGAACAACTTGGCGCGGAGTAGTAACTGTAATCTTGGTAATTTAGGTCTGGATAATCGGCTTTTAACCAATGCGGTTCCTTCATCGTTCGCCATTTACGGAATGCTTTGAGACGAAACTCCAACATCCATTCGGGTTCGTTACGTTTTGCGGAGATTGCTCGAACGACTTGTTCGTTGATTCCCTTCGACAAAGTATCTGAAGATAACTCAGTGTAGAAACCTTCACGATAGTGACTGCTGTGCAGTAACTCTGTAACTTCAGGCTGCGTTTCTAATGCGCACATGGTTAAACTCCAAAACTCTCGCCACATCCACAAAGGTTCTTCACTTTGGGATTATTGTATACAAAATTACTGTTTAAACCCTGACGCACAAAGTCGATCTCTGTGCCATCGATCATAGGTAGGGCTTTGAGTGCAATATAGAAAATGACGTCATGTGATTCGTACTTGATGTCGTCATCGGATGGCGAATCGATCAGCGCCACTTCATATGCAAACCCCGTACAGCCAGAGGACTTAACCGTGAGGTGGAAGTGCTTTTGCCCATGTGATAACTGGGAAATTCTGTTTGCGGCACTTTCACTTAACGTAACGCCTTGCCACTCCATATCATGTATGGATATGTCATTAGAACCGGAACTCGAAATACTCACCTTACTGCTCCATATTTGACTGGTGATAATAGATGATATTGATTATCATTTGCATATCAACCATGTATTGTCTATGGTCTTTAGGTCGGGGATCAATATGTTGACAAAACATAAATCCCAAATACTATATGTGCCATTATTTGTTAATAATGATTATCATTAAGATTTAATTGAGGTTGTATAATATGGATGTCATCGTTTATTCCAAGCCACAGTGTGTGCAATGCACAGCAACGGTTAAGGCGTTACAGAGCAAAGGTATTGAGCATACAGTTGTTGATTTAACGTGCGACGAAATCGCAATGGAAAGGGTTCAATCAATGGGGTATCGACAAGCTCCCGTGGTTGTCGCCAATGACCGCCATTGGTCCGGTTTTAGACCTGACATGATCAGCGCGTTGGGTTAATGATTGTTTATTATTCTAGCGCTTCAGGGAATACGAAGCGGTTTGTCGAACAGCTAGGATTACCTGCGATCAGGCTTCCTACTGAGGCCAATGAAAGGGCGCTAGAGATTGAGCAACCATTCGTACTCATATGCCCGACTTATGCCGATGGTGAGGGGCGAGGAGCTGTGCCTAACTCTGTTATAAGTCTATTGAATAACCCGAATAATCGAGCATTGATTAAAGGTGTGATTGCATCGGGAAATCGAAACTTTGGAGCTCTTTTTGCTCGCGGAGGTGCCATTGTAGCTGAAAAATGCAATGTACCGCTGTTGTATCGTTTCGAACTATCTGGAACCCAGAGCGATATTGATATCGTGACAAATGGGTTAGAACAATTTTGGAAACATCATGGATAACCACTTTGAGAACGAGTCCCTTGACTACCATGCTTTAAACGCAATGTTGAATCTACTTGATGAACAAGGGACGATTCAGTTTGAGGCAGATAAGCAAGCGGCTCGACAGTTTTTCTTACAACACGTTAATCAAAATACCGTTTTCTTTCATAATTTAGACGAGAAGATCGACTATTTGCTCAGAGAGGGATATTACGAGGCTCAAGTTATTGAGCAATATGATCGCAGTTTTCTTCATCAAATCTGGGCAAACGCCTATCAAGCCAAATTTCGATTCCGCACGTTCTTAGGTGCTTATAAGTTTTTTACTTCCTATGCACTGAAAACTCGTGATGGTAAGCGATATTTAGAAAGGTTCGAAGACCGAGTGGTTATGACTGCGCTGTTACTGGCTCGTGGTGACTGTGAATTTGCTCTGGCACTAATGGAAGAAATCATTCATCAACGCTTTCAACCGGCTACGCCCACTTTTATTAACTCCGGTAAAAAGAGCCGTGGTGAATTGATCTCCTGCTTTTTGTTGAGAATCGAAGACAATATGGAGAGCATCGGTCGTGCGATTAACTCATCGTTGCAACTCTCACGTCGTGGCGGTGGTGTTGCTTTACTTCTGACGAATTTAAGAGAGCAAGGTGCGCCCATTAAGGGGATCTTAAATCAAAGTTCAGGTGTCGTCCCAGTGATGAAATTGCTTGAAGACAGTTTCTCGTATGCAAACCAATTGGGGTCTAGGCAAGGCGCCGGTGCTGTCTATCTCAATGTTCATCATCCAGACATCATGCAATTTCTTGATACAAAAAGAGAAAATGCCGATGAAAAAATCAGAATTAAGACCTTGAGCCTTGGTGTTGTCATTCCCGATATTACTCTGGAATTAGCCAAGCAAAACAAAGATATGTACTTGTTTTCTCCTCATGATGTTGAGCGAGTGTATGGCGTACCTTTCTCTGAAATTAGCGTGACGGAGAAGTACCATGAAATGGTGGACGACCCGAGGATCCGCAAAGGGAAAATGAGTGCAAGAGGGCTTTTCCAAACGCTTGCCGAGATCCAATTTGAGTCGGGCTATCCATACATTATGTTCGAAGATACGGTTAATCAGGCTAACCCCATTCAGGGGCGTGTAAATATGTCTAACTTGTGTTCTGAAATATTGCAGGTCAACGAGGCGTCAAATTATGATGATGACTTGAACTATAGTCATGTCGGGCGAGATATTTCGTGCAATTTAGGCTCGATCAATATTGCTAAAGCCTTGGATGGAGGTCGACTATCTCAAACCGTTGACACCGCAATTCGAGCATTAAATGCAGTGTCAGAGATGAGCGCAATCAACAGTGTTCCTTCGATAAGAAAGGGCAACGATGAAAGTCATGCTATTGGTTTAGGTCAGATGAATCTGCATGGTTTTTTGGCTAGAGAACGCATTCACTATGATTCTCCAGAGGCTATTGATTTTACCAGTAGTTATTTTGCCTGTGTCTTATATCACTGCCTTGTCGCTTCTAATAAGTTGGCGCAAGAGAAAAAGAGTACGTTCAAAGGGTTCGAAGAGTCTAGTTACAGTGATGGGTCTTTCTTCGACAAATATTTGCAGCAGGATTTCTCGCCAAAATTGGACGTGGTCCAAGATCTCTTTAGCCGTTTAGATATACGAATACCCACCGTGTCTGAGTGGAACGAATTGAAACAACTCGTCATGAGCTCAGGGCTATACAACCGATACTTACAGGCCATTCCTCCTACAGGCTCAATTAGCTATATCAACGACTCTACCGCTTCTATTCACCCCGTTACCGCTAAAGTGGAGATAAGAAAAGAGGGTAAAATTGGGCGAGTTTACTTCCCTGCGCCGTATTTGAATAACTCCAATTTAGAGTACTTCCGTGATGCCTTTTCCATAGGCCCTAAGGCAATAATCGATGTCTATGCAGCGGCCACCGAACATGTTGATCAAGGCCTTTCATTAACTTTGTTTTTTGACGATGAGGTAACGACGAGAGATATCAACAAAGCTCAGATCTACGCATGGACAAAGAAAATTAAAACGCTTTACTACATCCGAATGCGACAGAAAGCATTAGAAGGTACTCAAGTCGAAGGGTGCGTGTCGTGCTCACTGTAATAAAGGGATAAACGCAATGAAAAAGATGGAATCCGGCCCCGTTCAAGCGATTAACTGGAATCGTATGATTGATGGTAAAGATCTAGAGATTTGGAATCGCCTGACGGTTAATTTTTGGCTGCCTGAAAAGGTACCTTTATCCAATGATATTCAAACATGGAAGCAACTAACTGAAGAAGAGCAAACGCTAACGATTAGAGTTTTTACCGGTTTAACGTTACTCGACACGATTCAGAATACGGTGGGTGCGCCAGCCTTGATGGAAGATGCGAGAACGCCTCATGAAGAAGCGGTATTAACCAACATCGCTTTTATGGAAGCCGTTCATGCTCGTAGCTACTCTTCTGTCTTCTCAACTTTGTGTACTACGCCGCAAATTGATGAAGCGTTTCGCTGGGCTGAAGAGAACCCTCTGTTACAGAAAAAAGCACAGATTGTCCTCGACGATTATTTGGCTGAAGGCGACCCGTTAAAGAAAAAAGTGGCCAGTGTTTTTCTAGAGAGTTTCTTATTCTATTCTGGGTTTTATCTACCCATGCATTGGTCGAGTCGGGCTAAACTGACAAATACAGCGGATTTGATCCGTCTGATTATTCGTGATGAGGCGATTCATGGTTACTACATTGGATACAAATTTCAACTCGCTTACCAATCTCTTAGTGAGGAAGAACAGGCGAGAGTTAAGGATGAAGCTTATTCATTAATGTTCTCTCTTTATGAAATCGAAACACAATATACAGAATCGCTTTATGATCCTGTTGGCTTAACTGAAGATGTGAAGCATTTTCTACATTACAATGCCAACAAAGCATTGATGAATCTCGGGTTTGAAGCATTGTTCCCGGATGAGTTGTGTCAGGTTAACCCTGCTATCATGGCCGCCCTGTCGCCAAATGCTGACGAAAATCATGACTTCTTTTCTGGTTCAGGATCTTCTTACGTCATAGGTAAAGCTGTCGCGACCGAAGACGATGACTGGGATTTTTGAACGAATAGCCCGAGTATGAACTCAGGCTTGAAAGAGGGTTAGTTACCCCTGAATCGACATCATCGTTTTTAAGGCTTGCCGTTTGAAAGTTAGGTCACTCAGACGGCAAATTTTGCTTTAACTCTAAAAGCATTTTATAAGCACTTTCGCCAGACATTTCGTATGGGTTAAACTGATCCGAAGTCGAAAATTGTAAGTTCAACAGCTCGGTTAAATTAGACTGCGGAATGTCTCCCATCGACCAATCTCCAAACTCTCGACAATCAACTTCCTTAAAATACAGTATGGTCACTCTCTCGTGCCGCTTATCGTTTAGGATGTGATTGTAGGTATGGTTTACCGCCTCCCTAGAGCCTTCAATGCATTGAAGAAAGTACTTTTGATTATGACTGAGAAGCCCTGTTAGATGGCTCTGCCGATTGTGGTCTCGTGAGATAGTGAGTATTTCATCCAGTGCTTTGGAATCACAACATTCGGAAAGTGTGCTGACATAAATTAACCGAGTTAGGAACATAGGCATCATTTCGAATTTTTGTTCAAAGGGTATTAATAAATATAAGCCAAGCTCATGGAATTGCGAGTTATTGGCTTAATTGTCACTCGGGGGCTTTCGGAAGAGAAGAGGATGGTGATGAAGTAGCAAAGGACAGCTAGCAAGATGCGCTAAAATGAGCCGAATGTTGTTCATTCAATCATTCTAGCGACCTACTTGCATCGAGTCTCTCGTTAGTCGTTAAGAACCGAAATCGATTCGACGTTGGAAGATGCATCGAATCGAACATTGACCAATACGCTTTCACGTTCAAAAGTCACATCATCAAAATCAGTGGCTGCGATCTTAAATCCATTCCTTGCGAATAAACTGGTCACTGTTGTTCGTTGTTTCTGTTCCATGGCGCTTGTCAGTAGTTCGTTCATTGTGATCTCCATTAAGTAACCGTGTGCATAGTGTAAGCGTACAGGGTCTACGTTATGAGTTCAATTGCTTAATCAATAAGCTGTGTTGATGAGTTCAATTGAATGATTTTGGCACTCCAAAATGTGATGAATAAGAGGGTAGATGGTCGTATTACTTATGATAAGTATGGTGTAATGTGACCACCGTTCAGTATACTTTTGGGTAGGGATTTATTTAAAAAATTCAATGTAATAAGTGGTTACAAAACACAGGGGGTCGCATCGATTTGTGGTGAGTAACTCACCAAATGAAGCTTCTTTTTATTGAAATGTTGAGTGTTAAAGTGGTGTTGCACTGCGCACTTTAATTCAAGTGCAATTATTTATTAAATAAGTTTGATTTTAATGAATCGTTAGTTGCGGTACTTATGCTAATTTTGTCGCAAGGGATACTTAGTGAGTAGCCTAAATAAATAATTAATATGGGAAACGAAAGCAATGAAGGGAATGAAAAAGTTTATTACTCTATTTTTGGTATTGCTCTGCTTTGGTGTCAGCCATGTTCAGGCCAATGATGCGCGACTTAAGCAAGCTTACCAAAATCACCAAAGTGATGTTCAAGTACGTGGCTCGGGTCTAGTTTCACGATTGCTTCCAGACGATAATAAAGGCTCTCGACATCAGAAGTTTATCTTAAGGCTCGACAGCGGACAAACTTTGCTGGTGGCACATAATATTGATTTAGCTCCTCGTATTCAGGGATTGAGAAAGGGCGATAGAGTTGAATTTTATGGGGAGTATGAATGGAACAAGAAAGGTGGCGTGATGCACTGGACCCACAAAGATCCTCGGAATCACCATGCTCATGGCTGGCTAAAGCATAATGGGAAAATATACGAGTAGACGCACTTGGCATGGCATCTCTGCCATTAAAGAGTATCTATAGAGTGTTAGAGATAGGCGGTGGAAAGCATGTCTCTCACTGGGTTTTGTTGTAACTTGTTTTTTTGTAATTTAATAATTTGAGGCTTTATGATTGAAGTGAATTATTTAGTTCAAGTCGTTAGTATTCCTGATGATCTCATTGAAGCATCACAGAAAGCGGGTTCAGACTTGTATATGACCTACAAGCTTTATCAGCTGCTTGTACAGTCTAATCTTTTGTGGCGAGTTTGGTATATCGATGAATTTGGTAAAATTTGGCTTGAAGTCAATTTGGTTAATGATGCGGGTGACCCAGAATTTCACACGATAGCTTTAGATCAAGGTACTTATCTGAAAATAGACACGGAATGCTATGAAGTGTTGGATGAGTTGAAATAGACGAAAAGAGCCGATAGTTCGGCTTTATCATTGGCTCTCGATACGTCTATTTGTAAGCTAGCTTCGCTTGGTTATTTTTACATTAAACCCAACAGGAGACATCGTGAACGCAAACTGTTCAACCACAGTTTCAGGGGCTTGTTGTGGCTCAATGCTGAATTCTTTAAACAATGTATGAAAGGCGAGTTTAATTTCCATCATGGCCAATGAGCGTCCAGGGCATAGCCTTGCTCCTCCACCAAACGGCTGAAGGTTAGAGAAGGAAGCGCCATCTTTTTCTATCCAACGATTCGGGTTAAACGTGGTTGGGTCTTCAAATAAATCAGCATCAAAACCATTCGCATGTAGCATCACAAAAACAGGCGTGCCTTTTTTTACTTCGATGTCACCAATCTGAGTGTCTCGTGTGGGTTCCAAATAAAGTTGTGGCGCTACCGGTTTTAATCGCATCGCTTCATACATCACCGCTGTCATATAAGGTGTTCGAGGAAGCGGCCATTCTAAGACCTTTCTCTTCCCTAGGGCGTCAAGTTCATCTTGTAAGGCCAACTCACTACTGCGATTGCCGCTGACTAAGAATGCCATCCATGCCAGTGTATTCGCTGTGGTATCTTCACCTGCTAATAGAAGGGTAATAGCATTTGCAACAATATCTTGGTCAGTTAATGAGGAATCTTGTTCTTGTTCCAATAACATGATTTGCAGCATGTTCTCTGGTGAGTCTTTAAGGGCTGGTTCGTGAACCAGACGAGCGCGTTGTTTTTCAATACACCCATAAACGAAATGCCTAATGTCTTCCAAACTGGTATTAAACAGCTTGTCTTTTTTCGTTTTGAAAAAACGCCACAATGGAATTGGAGAACTACAGCGTTGATTTATTACCGGAAATACGTTTTGTAAGCTTTTACTTAGTGGCACAGACGTTTGTTCTATCGAGTTAAAGTCTTCCCCGAACGCTAGCAGAGAAGTTACATCGACCGTGTATTTTTTAAATTCAGCGACTAATTCGACCACTTCTCCTGATTCCGCTAGCATTTCAAAGTGCTTTCCTAGGCGCTCTGTAATCACGCTTAACTGAGGATGAAAATGTTTAAGGTGACTCGGCTGAAACATAGGTTCTGTTAATTTTCGTTGATGCTTCCAACGTTCTTCTTCAGCAGAGAATATGCCATTAAGACCGGCTTCATCAAATACACTTTCGATGCTTTTTAAGCGGCGAAATTCATCCGGTCTCGATTTCAACACTGACTTGATTTGAGCTGCATCAGACAATACAAGTACATCCTTCAAGCCTAGCTTTAAACGGAAATGAGCACCGTACTCTTTAATCCAACACAACATTTGCTGATGAACATTGGGCTGTTTTAAATAGCTCACATGTCCTAAAACACCAGAAGTGGGTGGCATTGGTAGTTGCTCAATTCGCTTCATTTTCATTTCCTTATGTATATCATTGATGGCGCGTAACAATACTGAAGTTACGGCTAGAGCGATAAGTAAAAGTCAGCATCTAATTTAGCAAGTTTCATGGTTTGGTAAGTAAAGGTATGTAAGTGAGTGGTTAACCGCTAAGTTTACGAAACCTCGGAACCGGAGATTCCCCGACAATTACTTAACGAATATTTTTGATAGTGGACTAATTACGCCGTTGGCTCCTCTATCTATGATGTGAGTATATATTTGCGTTGTTTTTAGATCGGTATGTCCAAGCTGTTCTTGAACTGTTCTAATATCAGCACCGCTTTGAAGAAGGTGCGTCGCAAATGAATGCCTTAAAGTGTGGGGGCTGGCGTGTTTTTGGATGTCACACTCTTTGAGCACAAGCTTCATGGTTTTTTGAATACCGCTTCTGTCCATCGGTGCGTCGTCACCTTTTCCAAGCCCGGGAAACAGTAAGCGAGGGTGCTTGTGGCTGAGCCAGTGTGTGCGGAGTGCCTTAAGCGTTCGCAGAGGAAGCGGCACCATTCGGTCTTTGCCGCCTTTTCCTTCGCGTATGTGAACCCGCATCGTTTGGCTGTCGATATCGTGAACCGTAAGGTTGAGTCCTTCACCAAGGCGTAATCCCATGCTGTAAAGAGTTAAGAAGAAGACCTGATAACGGGCTTGTCGTGTGTGGTTAATCAGTGAGCTGACTTGTTGCGGTGTGAGTATGTCGGGCAGTCTTTTCACTTGTGGCGGCTTCACTATATTGAGCCACTCCCACTGTTTACCCAGTGTGTAGCGATAGAAAAACTGCAAGCCATTACGATCGAGTTTAATGGTGCTCCACGAGTGGGTTTGGATAAGAGACGCGAAGAACTGTTTGAGATCGGCCGTGGTTAATGTGTCAGGGACGCGATCGAAATGAGCGATGATCCGACGAACCGCACGAGAATAGGCATCAATAGTTGCAGGGCGTTTACCTTGCAGTTTTAGATTGGTAAGGTGTTGTTCATAAAGGGCGTTGTAGCGTTCTAAGTCGGTGGCATTCATAAGTTACTCCTGTCAACGACCATCAGGGTGATGGTGTGACAAGAGTATGGCTTGCACTTGTTTTACTCTGCCGCGCAGCGGCTTCGTTCAACAAAGCATTTAAGAGTGATTCCCAACGCTTGGCATTTTTCATTCCATCGTTGGGTCTTGCGTTTACGGTGGTATGGTTTAGTTTCGGTGGTAGCGTTGCTCACACCTTAATGCGGCGTTAGAACTTATAAGGAAATTTGATGGTTGTGCACGAATGTGTATCTTTTTTGCTGGTAGACAATGATAGCGTCTTGCTTGAAAGGCGTAGTGAACAGAAAGAAACAGATGCAGGTAAAATTAATATCCCTGGCGGGCACATAGACGGTGATGAAAGTCAGGTTCAAGCTTTGCTCCGTGAAGTAAGAGAAGAATTAAATGTAAGCCCATTATCGTATAAGTACCTTTGCTCTCTTTATCACCCAACTAGTGAGTTGCAATTAATTCACTATTATTTCGTCGAGAGCTGGAATGGTGAAATTTCAGCTCAGGAGGCTGAGAGTGTACATTGGTATCCATTGTCATCAGCCCCAGTCGATATCGAGGCTGATAGTTTGGCTCTAGCTGAGTTTCAAAGAGTGAGTCAATATCTGTGAGCCCAGTTCTAACAAGCGCTTCAAGCTGATTCGCAACGCATGGCATTTTTGATTCAAATTGGTTTAGTGTTTACGGTGCAATGCAGCCAGTTCGGTTTCGTTGCTCACAACTTAAGCGAGCGTTGATATGACCCCCACTGTCAATTAAAAACGTAGAAGTTTCTCTCCTGTATT
>NZ_JBGOOU010000035.1:0-60592 GCF_041439815.1 Vibrio sp. 1F279
GGGGATTATCTGCTAACTGCAAGATCGTTCAAGTCTTCTTAAACGATCGGCATTAGATCGCAATGATCGGCTTTCGTTAACTGTCGTTTTAGCAGAGTTCAGTTATCTATCGCTTATTTAGCGAATTCAACACCAATCTCAATATCGCCATTTAGCGTTTCTAGCATGCTGTCTAGTGCATTGCGTTCGAAATCGCTCAGTTCACCGTAGCTAAGAATCGCTTCAGCGCCTTCTTTGCCAAGTTTAACTGGTTGTGCGAAGAATGGTGCGTGCTCGCCTTCACCTTCAACGTAGGCACACTCAATCACGTTCTCTTCGCCTTGAAGTGCTTTCACTAGAGCAAGACCGAAGCGACAAGCCGCTTGACCCATAGATAGAGTCGCACTACCGCCACCCGCTTTAGCTTCTACTACTTCAGTACCCGCGTTTTGGATGCGAGTTGTTAGCGCTGCGATTTCTTCGTCAGTAAACTCAACACCTTCAACTTGAGAAAGCAGAGGAAGGATCGTTACACCTGAGTGACCACCGATAACAGGAACACGAATGTCGCCTGGATCTTTATCTTTCAGTTCAGCAACGAACGTTTCAGAACGAATGACATCAAGAGTAGTAATACCGAATAAACGACGCTTGTCGTAAACGCCCGCTTTCTTAAGTACTTCAGCAGCGATTGGCACTGTTGTATTTACTGGGTTAGTAATGATACCAACACAAGCAGTAGGACAAGTAACGGCAATTTTTTCAGCTAGAGACTTAACAATGCCAGCGTTCACATTGAAAAGATCCGCACGATCCATACCAGGTTTACGAGCAACACCCGCAGAAATAAGCACAACATCCGCACCTTCAAGTGCTGGAGTTGGATCTTCACCCGCGTAACCTTTGATCGAAACAGGCGTTGGGATATGACTAAGATCGGCAGCAACCCCCGGGGTTACCGGAGCGATGTCGTAAAGTGCAAGATCTGAACCAGCAGGCAGGCGGTTCTTTAGTAGTAGGGCTAGGGCTTGACCGATGCCACCAGCGGCACCAATAACAGCTACTTTCATTGTTATTCTCCTTGAGAGCTTTCTCTTATAGATTCTTTGTAGGGTAATTCTTGAGCTAAATTTAAGTTAAAAAACTATATTAATCACAAAGTGATTACAATCAATTAACGCTAGCTTTGCGACTTCGCGCAAGTCAATAAAACCGTGCTACACAGCAAGTTCGCATTATGGCGATAATCATTTGAAATGACAAAACAACTCGTCTTAAATAACACATTATCCTATTAAATTTTTACAGTGATATGACTAACAAATTACCGTGATATTTTGGCGAGAACTGAATATGTATGCGAGAATATGCAAACATCTTTGTTAATGAATAAGAATGACATATGCGCAATACAGAAAAACAAGACAACTTAGTTCGAGCTTTTAAATCACTACTAAAAGAAGAACGTTTTGGTTCGCAAGGCGAGATTGTCGATGCCCTGAAGCATGAAGGCTTTGAAAGTATCAACCAATCTAAAGTTTCGCGTATGTTAACTAAGTTTGGCGCAGTGCGAACACGCAATGCAAAAATGGAGATGGTTTACTGTCTTCCTGCTGAACTTGGTGTTCCGACGGTTTCGAGCTCTTTAAGAGAGTTAGTGTTAGATATTGACCACAACAATGCATTGGTTGTGATACACACTGGCCCTGGTGCCGCGCAGCTTATTGCTCGCTTATTAGATTCATTAGGTAAGTCAGAAGGCATACTGGGGGTAGTTGCTGGAGATGATACTATCTTCATTACTCCAACCTTATCAGTTACCACTAAGCAACTGTTCGATTCTGTATGCGAACTGTTTGAATACGCAGGATAATTGCTCACAGTTTCATAACTATCAGCCATTACTATTGGATCACAAACACCTATTTAGTTCGTGATCCAAATCACATCCTAAGATATCTATCCCGCCTCTCCCAAAAATCACTAACTCATTGATTTTAAAAAACTCAATAGCAAATCAAACACGAGATCCAACCGTCATTTGTTAGATTTTTTCGCTATATCTTTTAACATTTGAGTAATTTTCTGCCAATTTTTGATATTATTCAGCCACTTTTTCATCACATGGATTGAAAAAGGTGCCGTTTCCAAATAGGAAACTCCAGAAACGACTACACTTGTTTCAGGGTTAATAATGAATAAAGGAAGGGAAATTCATGGCATTTACCAAACTGATTAAAGTTGGGGCTATTGCAGCTGCTGTAATGGGCGCTGGCGCAGTTAACGCTCAAGAGTTCATCACAATTGGTACTGGTTCAGTAACGGGTGTTTATTACCCGACTGGTGGTGCAATTTGTAAGCTAGTGAACAAAGGCCGTAAAGACCACAACATTCGTTGTTCTGTCGAGTCTACTGGCGGTTCAATCTACAACGTTAATACCATCCGTGCTGGTGAACTAGATTTCGGTGTTGTTCAATCGGACTGGCAATACCACGGCTACAACGGTACAAGTAAGTTCAAAGACCAAGGCGAATACAAGAAACTTCGTGCTATGTTCTCTCTACATACAGAACCGTTCAACATCATCGCTCGCACCGATGCAGGTATTAACAATGTTTCAGACCTAGCTGGTAAGCGTGTCAACATTGGTAACCCTGGTTCTGGCGACCGTGCAACGATGGGTGTTGTAATGGACTCTATGGGCTGGACTAACGATAGCTTCAAGCTTGCTTCTGAACTGAAAGGTTCTGAGCGTTCACAAGCACTTTGTGATAACAAGATTGATGCATTCATCTACATGGTTGGTCACCCGAACGGATCAATTAAAGAAGCGACAACGTCTTGTGATGCAAAACTGGTTTCTGCAACAGGTCCACAGATCGACAAGATCGTAGCTGAAAACCCATACTACGCATACAGCACAGTACCTGCTGGTATGTACCGCGGTACAGATGCTGACGTAAATAGCTTCGGTGTTGCTGCAACTATGGTAACAACTTCAGACGTTTCGGATGAAGTAGCATACAACGTTGCTAAAGCAGTATTTGAAAACTTCGCAACATTCAAACGTCTGCACCCAGCATTTGCTAACCTGAAAAAAGAAGACATGGTTAAAGCGGGTATCTCTATCCCTCTTCACCCAGGTGCCGCAAAATACTACAAAGAAGTAGGTCTTCTAAAGTAACTCTACTTTAAGCCTACTAAACCAATAAGGAGGCTAGTCCTCCTTATTGGCTTTTCACGTTTTATAAAAATAATTTAAGTGAAAAGAACAACCCTTTAAGTTTCTCCAATTTGGAGGACTTACCTTCGTATCAAGCCTAAGACAAAGACGAACAAAGAACGCATTTCTCTATCCATTCACTACACTAGATAGGAAAGAAATCACGTTTAGTTGTTCGTAACAAAAGGCAGACCATCAATAATAAGGATAAAGTACATGACGCAGACAACATCACCGTCTCCAGATGTGCAAGAAATGGTGGCACAATCAGATACTGGTGCGCGTAGCCCTCGTGGTATCCAAGGCCGTATTTTATGGTTTGTGCCTCTATGTTGGTCACTGTTCCAACTTTGGTATGCATCTCCGCTGCCATTCATTTTTAACTTCGCAATTTTAAACGACACTGAAGCTCGAGCAATTCACCTTACGTTTGCTATTTTCCTAGCCTTTACCGCTTATCCAGCCATGAAGAATTCGCCTAGGGATCGCATCCCAGCTGTCGACTGGATACTAGCGCTTGTAGGTAGCTTTTCAGCTTCTTATATCTATATTTTCTATACTCAGCTCGCTGAACGCTCGGGTGCACCAACAACATTCGATATTGTTGCGGCCGTATTCGGTATGGTTCTACTGCTTGAGGCAACACGACGCGCTTTAGGTCCACCTCTTATGGTTGTGGCAGCCGTCTTCCTACTTTACACCTTTGGCGGTCCACACATGCCAGACGTTATCGCCCACAAAGGTGCGAGCCTGAACAAGGCAATGTCGCATCTGTGGTTAACAACAGAAGGTGTGTTCGGTGTTGCTCTTGGCGTATCAACGTCATTTGTATTCTTGTTTGTACTGTTTGGTGCAATGCTTGAGCGCGCGGGTGCAGGTGCTTACTTCATCAAAGTGGCATTCTCTCTGCTTGGCCACATGAAGGGCGGCCCAGCGAAAGCAGCCGTTGTAGCATCTGGTTTATCTGGTCTGGTATCAGGTTCTTCGATTGCTAACGTAGTTACCACAGGTACCTTTACTATCCCGCTAATGAAGCGTGTTGGTTTCCCGGGAACAAAAGCGGGTGCAGTAGAAGTCGCAGCTTCAACCAATGGTCAATTAACACCACCGATCATGGGTGCAGCAGCATTCTTGATGGTTGAGTATGTGGGCATCTCTTACGTAGAAGTAATCAAAGCAGCACTACTGCCCGCTCTGATCTCTTACATCGCCCTGATTTACATTGTTCACTTAGAGGCATGTAAAGCAGGTATGACGGGCTTACCTCGTCGTCACACACCAACTATCGTGCAAAGCCTACTCTCTTTCACTGGTACTATCTTAGGCCTATGTGTCATCAGTGCAGCGGTTTACTACGGTGTCGGCTGGACAAAAGATGTCTTTGGCGCTGCAGCCACACCAATTGTGACTGTTGCTCTATTAGTCTCTTATGTCGCTCTGGTTCGTGTTTCTGCTAAATACGCAGCTGAAGGTGGCATGGAAATCGACGAGAACCTAACAGAAGTACCTGATCCAGGCCCAACGATTAAGTCTGGCCTTCACTTCCTACTGCCTATCGTAGTTCTAGTTTGGTGTTTAACGGTTGAACGTTTCTCTCCAGGTCTGTCGGCATTCTGGGCGACCGTGTTCATGATCTTCATTCTGATCACTCAGCGTCCTTTAATGACTCTGATGAACAAATCAGACGATCTTGCAGAGCAAACTAAAGCAGGTTTCGTTGACCTAGCAGAGAGCTTAGTTTCAGGCGCACGTAACATGATCGGTATCGGTGTAGCGACAGCTGCAGCTGGTACGGTTGTAGGCGTGGTAACGCTGACAGGTATCGGCCTTGTAATGACCGATTTTGTTGAGTTCATCTCAGGCGGTAGCATCATTCTAATGTTGTTATTCACTGCGGTAATCAGCTTGATCTTAGGTATGGGCTTGCCAACAACGGCGAACTACATCGTTGTATCAACATTGATGGCACCAGTAATTGTTACCTTAGGTGCAGCGCACGGCTTGATCATTCCACTGATTGCGGTTCACTTATTCGTGTTCTACTTCGGTATTCTTGCGGACGATACACCTCCGGTAGGTTTGGCTGCATTTGCGGCCGCTGCAATTGCTAAATCAGACCCGATTCGTACCGGTATCCAAGGTTTTACCTACGATATCCGGACCGCGATATTGCCGTTCATGTTCATCTTCAACACCCAACTACTGTTGATGGGCATTGATTCTTGGTGGCACTTAGCACTGACGATTTTCTCTTCGGTTACTGCGGTACTTATCTTTGCAGCAGCGACACAAGGTTGGTGGTTCACTAAGAACAAGTGGTGGGAAACTATACTGCTTATCGTTCTGACCTTCTCTTTCTTCCGCCCTGGCTTCTGGTGGGACATGATTTATCCAGAGAAAGTTCTTTCACCTGGAGTTGAGATCGCTCAAATCACAGAAAATCTATCTGTGGGACAATCACTTGAATTGAGAGTCGGTGGCGAAAACTTAGAAGGTAACTATTCAGAGAAAACAGTTCGCCTTCCGTTTGAAGATTCTGCGACAACAAGTGAAGACCGCATTGCTTCAATGGGCCTAATGCTGACCCAAGCTGACGACAAGATGATTGTTGATATGGTTGAGTTTGGTAGCCCTGCTGAAGCCGCTGGCATTGACTTTGATTGGGAAATTAAATCCGTTATCCAAGATGCAGAACGACCAATGAAAGAGTGGGTATTCTTACCTGCCCTATTAATTTTGATTGGTTTAGCGATGAACCAAAGAAGGCGTGCTCGTAAGGATGAGATTAGCGCGTAATGGATAGAGCCAAATAGCGCTCTACTCTATTTGGCTTTTTTACTACATGGAAAAGATAATTACAGCGCTTGGTATGTACTCGGCGCTGCTCAAAAAGAGACGAATACATGTATAGACAAATCCTTGTTCCCGTTGATCTTAACGACAAAGGCTTTTCTGATAAAGCGGTCGAGCTAGCGGTATGGCACGCGAAACACAGTAATGCTGAGATCCACATTCTGAACGTATTACCGGGCATCCACATGTCGATGGTAGCGTCTTACTTCCCGAAAGACGCAGCAAACCAAATGAAGCTTGATGTTAAAAATCAGCTGAAAGAATTTGCTGATAAGCATATCGACGATGATGTGATCTATAAAGTTCACGTTGCCGAAGGCAAGACCTACACAACGATTCTTGATTGCGCAGAGAAACTAGGGGCAGATCTTATCGTGATGCCTAGTCATAAGCGCTCGAAAATCGACAAAGTGGTACTGGGTTCAGTGGCGAGTAAAGTCGTACAGAATTCACCAATCAATGTATTGGTAGTTAAGCCGCAAGGCTAAATCACTTAATCGACACAACGATCTAAATCTAAAAAGGTTGGCCTAAAAGCCAACCTTTTTTTATTTTGTGCTTGCACCATTCAATTCTTCAATCAACTCACTAAGTTCTGCGGATTACCTGCAACAAACCCATCAATATTATCGATTAAGATATCAGACAGTTTTTGAATTGAACTGTCGCTGCCCCACGCCACATGTGGTGTTAGCAGTAAATTAGGTAAGTGGCTGTTAGCCAATAGTGGATTCGAATTATCTGCGGGTTCTTGTGTGAACACATCCATGCCTGCACCAGCAATATCATTACTTTTCAAAGCTTCGACCAAGGCTTGCTCATCGACTAATCCACCACGGCCAGCATTAATTAACACCGCGCTTGGTTTCATCATGGTAAGCTCTCGCTCCGATATCAGATTTCGAGTCGCTTCAGTTAATGGACAATGTAAGCTGATCGCATCCGCTTGCTGTAACACCGTATCAAAAGGTAGATACCCTTTTCGACAAGAATCTGCCCCTTTACGCTCAGTAAAGATGACATTCATACCAATCGCTTTTGCTAATATCGCGGTCGCTTGCCCTAAGCTACCACTCCCGATTAAGCCCAATGTACTGCCTGCAACATCTTGAATCGAATGAGTAAAGAAACAGAATTGTTTGTCCTTTTGCCACTCGCCTGTCTCGATATCTTGATGATAACCAACGAGGTTTCGCTTAAGCGTAAACAGCATCGCGATAACATGTTCAGGTACCGATTGAGTCGCGTAGCCCTGTACGTTAGCCACTGCGATATTGTTACCCTTGCAGTACTCTACATCGACATTGTTCACACCCGTTGCTGAAACAGCTATTAGCTTAAGTTGTTGTGCTTGAGCTAAATTCGATTCGTTGAGCACAACCTTATTGGTAATAACCACATCAGCGTCTTCAACTCGTTCAGACACTTGCTCCGGCGAAGTGAATTCATACTCAACCCATTGATGTTCAAAGCTAAGAGGTTTTAAATGTATTTGAGATGGGATGGTCGCTCGGTCGAGAAAGACCACTTTCAACTTCGGCATTGTACGTCCTTGCATTGGTATTAGTTTAACCATTCTAAGCTTTTAGCTTACTGTAGTCTGGAAGCTCTGGCGCAATTTCAAAGTGCTGTTCGATTTGTGGTGAAGCTTGAGGATAAAAATCACATGGCACGAAAGCTTTGAAAAACTGATTATTAGCCGGATGATAAAAACTCAGTTCACACGCATGTAAAGCTAACCTATCGCTATAATTAAACGCATCTGGTGTTGCATAAAACTCGTCGCCCACAATTGGATTCCCTAGTTCCATGCAGTGAACACGCAACTGATGAGAGCGACCAGTGATCAGCAGCAATTTCAATAATGTCGTTTGAGGCTCTTGTTGCTCCACGATATATCGAGTCTGTGATGGTTTACCCTCGTTAAAACAGACTTTCTGTCTAGGACGATTCGGCCAGTCGCAAATAAGAGGAAGGTCAATCAAACCTTCCTTGTCTTCCACTGAACCCCACACTCGTGCGTAATAAAGTTTGTGTGTCAGTCGATATTGAAACTGCTTCTTCAAATGACGCTCAGCTTGTTTGTGTTTAGCGAGCAACATCAAACCTGATGTAGACATATCCAACCGATGCACAACCTGAACCTCCGGAAAATCCACAATCAACCGGCTCCACATACTGTCGTAATGCTCTGGCAGTCTCCCCGGTACCGAAAGTAGGCCTGCTGGCTTGTTCACCACAAGAATATCATCATCTTGATAGACAATATCAGTCCACGGTTCTCGTGGTGGTGTGTACTGTTCTAACGCCATTAGAGCCTCTTAACTACTAAGGAAGTTTTGATTTTTTACTTCATTTCGCGATTGATCACTCGATAGGAATATAATCGAGCGCTAAGCTTTAACCAAGCTACAGTTTAACCAAACTACAGATACAAATAAGGCCTTCGTAATGAAGGCCTTATTTCGTTAAAGCATTTCGCTAATTTAAAATTAGTTGTGTGAAACCACAATCAAACGTAGCGAATCGAGCTGTACCTGAGCTTTGCTGATGTAACCTGTCAGTTCATTGATTTGAGCTTCGATAACCTCTAACTCTTCATCACGAATGTTAGGGTTCACCGCTTTAAGCGCTTGTAGACGTTCTAACTCACCGTTCAAGTTAGTTTGCATATCTTTCTGAGCTTGTTGACGAACTTCTTCAACCTTCGGAAGTACATGCGTCTCACCGGCTTCGATTAGCTTGTGAATCTCACCTTGTACCGAGTTCACTAGCTTGCTCGCTAAATGACGGTTTACCGGGCTTAGTTGACGATTAAAGCTATCGAATTCAACCTGAGCAGATAAATCGTTACCACGACCATCCATCATCAAGCGAATCGGAGTCTTAGGTAGGAACTGGCTGATACCGCTGCGCTTTGGCGCTTGTGCATCAACAAGGTAAACCAACTCAAGCAGAATTGTGCCCACTGGCAGCGCTTTATTCTTCAGTAGAGATACCGCAGACGCACCCACACCTTCACTCAATAGCAGATCAATACCGCCCTGAATCATTGGGTGTTCCCAGCTAATAAAATTCATGTCTTCACGAGAAAGCGCGGTTTCACGGTCAAACGTAATCGTTGCACCTTCATAAGGTAAGCCTGGGTAGCTTGGTACCATCATGTGTTCAGAAGGTGTCACGACTAGCGCATTTTCACCTTTGTCATCTTGGTTCAGACCAATGGTGTCAAATAGGCTTAGAGCAAACGATACTAGGTTGGTATCACCATCGGTAGAAGCAATTTTCTCTGCAATCTCATGGGCTTTATCGCCACCATTTGAATGCATCTCTAGTAGGCGATCTCGGCCTTTTTCTAGATCCGATTTCAGGCTTTGATTGAGCTTCGCTGATTCTTCAATGACTTCATCAAGCTGCTCGGTGTTACCAGAAGCCAGCATTTCAATCAGTACATCAGAATACTTATCGTAAACTGTGCGACCAGTAGGACAAGTCTCTGCGAATGCATTCAGACCTTCATCGAACCAACGCGCTAGAATCGCTTGCGATGTGCCTTTTAGGTAAGGAACATGAATGTCGATATCACGCAGCTGTCCGATACGGTCCAAACGACCAATACGTTGCTCAAGCAAGTCCGGATTAAACGGAAGATCGAACATCACCAACTGGTTAGCAAACTGGAAGTTACGACCTTCAGAGCCGATTTCGCTACAGATAAGCACCTGAGCACCGCCCTCTTCTTGAGCAAAGTAAGCAGCAGCTTTATCACGCTCTAGAATCGACATGCCTTCGTGGAATACCGTTGCACGCACGCCTTCACGCTCACGCAGTGCTTGCTCTAATTGCAAAGCAGTACTCGCACGCGACGCGATCACTAGGATCTTCTCGCTGCGCTTGTCTTGAATCTTTTCAATCAACCAGTTCACACGTGAATCGAACTGCCACCAGCTTGAGTCTTCACCTTCAAATTCTTGGAAGATCTCTTCTGGATATAACATCTTCATCGCTCGAGCTTCTGGTGCCATCTTGCCACCGATCATGCCCGATACACGCATCGAGGTTGTGTACTGCGTTGGAATGTCCATCGGCAGTAGGTTTACATTACGCTTAGGGAAGCCTTTGATTGCAGCACGTGTGTTTCTGAAAAGAACACGGCCAGTACCATGGCGATCCATAAGGTTATCAATCAGTTCTTGGCGAGCTAAGGCTTGCTCTTCTTCGCTGCTATCGCCTTCAATCACGCGGAATAGAGGCTCAACATCTTGCTCAGACAGAAGCTCTGTGATCTGGTTCTTCGCGCTGTTTTCAAGCTTCACGCCAGAGAACAATGCCGTTACGGCATCAGCAACTGGCGCGTATTGGTCTTCTTCTTCAACGAATGCTTCGTAATCGTAGAAGCGATCAGGATCAAGCAGACGCAGACGCGCAAAGTGACTCTCACGACCAAGCTGTTCAGGGGTCGCTGTCAGTAGCAATACACCAGACGTGTTTTCAGCTAATCCTTCAACCACTTGGTATTCGCGGCTCGGTTTGTCTTGGCTCCACTCAAGGTGGTGTGCTTCATCGACAACCAACAAATCCCACTCACCTTCAAGTGCTTGCTCGTAGCGCTTACGGCTCTTGCGTAGGAAATCCAAAGAACACAGAACGTATTGCTGTGTATCGAATGGATTATCTGATTCTGCGAAAGATTCTATGCAACGCTCTTCATCAAAGATAGAGAAGTGCAGGTTGAAACGGCGCATCATCTCTACTAACCACTGGTGTTGTAGAGTTTCAGGAACCACAATCAGAATACGTTCAGCACGGCCAGACAACACCTGTTGGTGGATGATCATGCCCGCTTCTATGGTTTTACCTAGGCCAACTTCATCAGCCAGTAAAACGCGCGGAGCGTGACGACGACCGACTTCATGAGCAATGTAAAGCTGATGAGGGATAAGACCTGCACGCATACCACACAAGCCGCGCATTGGGCTCTTATGTTGTTGGTATTGGTTGCTTAAAGCACGGTAGCGCAACACAAAGTTATCCATACGGTCGATTTGACCTGCGTACAGCTTATCTTGTGGCTTGTTAAAGCGGATCTGGTTACTTAAAAAGATTTCACGCAGAGTCACCTCTGTCTCTTGAGTATCTTCACGAGTACCTAAATAAGTCAATAACCCTTTATCTTCGATAACTTCTTCAACAGATAAAGACCAACCTTCTTGGCATTCGATGACATCGCCTACATTGAACGCCACTCGGGTTACGGGAGCATCTGTGCGTGCATAGACGCGGTTTTCTTCTGACGCAGCAAACATTACTGTCACTGTGCGAGCATCCATTGCTACAACGGTACCTAAACCTAAATCGCTCTCCGTATCGCTTATCCAGCGTTGCCCCAAAGCAAATGTCATGAATCGACTACCTCAATCTTATAGTTGGAATTTGGTCTTTCTAACTGCAATTTCAAACAAGAACGTTATTGCTCTTGAACTAAAAATATAGCCAAAAATGCCTAGTTTGCAGCCACTTTTTAAGTGCGCTCTTAATAATAAATATCTTGAGAAAATGGTGCAGAAAAAGGTCGCTAATCTTACTCGATGCTGTGATTTAGGTCACGCCTAAAGGAGACGATTTCATACTTTTTTTCTGTTTTCATAAGTGCAATCAAACTGTCAAAAAATCATGGTTATTCTATGGAGAGCAGAATGCAGCTCTCAAATGAAGTTTAGGTGAATTGTTGACTATCACTAGAATCAGATACTAACCTTTATATGAGCTTAATCTACGTTCAATGAATGCAAGGCAAGCCGCACGTCGGCAAGGAGATGCTATGGGCGAGACCAACCGTAAGCTATTTGTTTTAGACACCAATATCCTACTTCACGAACCCTTCGCTATATTTTCTTTCCAAGAGCACGATGTCGTTATCCCAATGACAGTGCTAGAAGAACTCGACAGAATCAAAGACAGTAAAAGAGATGTTGCTCGAGATGCGAGAATTGCGATTCGAACGCTCGAAGACTTATTCAGGGAAGCCACACCAGACCAAATATCGGAAGGCATCCCTTTTTCTAAAGACATAAACGCATCTGGCAGTATTTCAATACTCGCTGACTACGAACTTCAAGAAAGCATCAAAGCCTTCGCCGATGACAAAGCTGGCGATAACCGAATCCTCAACGCAGTCCTCTATCTTCAAAATAAGCGCGCGCCACGAGAAGTGGTTCTTATCACCAAAGACATCAACATGCGTTTACGAGCCAAAGGCGCCGGTGTCCGTTTTGTTGAAGACTATCAAACAGACCAATTGATTGATGATATCCAATACCTCACCAAAGGCTTCCAACAACTGGAAGGCTCATTTTGGGATGGTATCGATAATGTCGAGAGCAGAAGTTTAGGCGGAAAGACGCTGCACACCTTAGCAAGAGCGCCGTTCGAGCCAACCTTTCTCAACCAGTATGTGATTGACGAAGAAAGTGACTTTGCAGCTCGAGTCGAAGAGATTGAAACTGAAAGCATTACACTAAGAGACCTCAGTCGCGAAAGACTAATGAATCGCAGAGCATGGGACATCACACCCAAAAACGTTTATCAAGGCATGGCGATCGATGCCCTGCTCGACCCTGATATTGATCTGGTGATTCTCACTGGCGCAGCGGGTAGTGGTAAGACGCTGTTAGCCATGGCTGCTGCACTTGAACAAACCATTGAACGTAAACAGTTCGATAAGATCATCGTAACCCGAAACACACCAGATATAGGTGAGTCGATAGGGTTTCTTCCGGGTACAGAGGAAGAGAAGATGTTGCCTTGGTTAGCTGCAGTGACCGATACACTGGAAGCGCTGCACAAGAACGATCACTGCACAGAGGGCTCGATGAAGTACATCTGTGATAAAGCCAACATCCAGTTCAAATCGATTAACTTTATGCGTGGCCGTTCAATTCAGAATGCATTTGTGCTTTTGGATGAGTGTCAGAACCTGACCGCTTCACAAATCAAAACCATCATCACCCGTTGTGGTGAAGGGACCAAGATCGTCTGCTCAGGAAACCTAGCGCAGATAGATTCTTCCTACCTAACTCCTGTGACCTCGGGGCTCACCTACATGGTCGAGCGTTTTAAAAACTTCGAAGGCAGTGCCAACATCCACCTCAATGGTGTGGTGCGTAGCCGACTGGCTGAGTTCGCGGAAGAGAACATGTAGACTCTGCGCGCTCACAGAACCAGTAACCTATAAACAAAAAGCGCCTCACAATAGAGGCGCTTTCAATCTATTTTATGACGAGAGATTTTGAAATTAACTCGTGCTGCTGACCTGAATTACTCAGTACCACCAACCGTTAGCGAGTCTAGTTTCAATGTTGGTTGACCAACACCCACTGGTACACTTTGACCAGCCTTACCACAAACACCAACACCACGGTCAATGCTTAGGTCATTACCGACCATAGACACCTGCTGCATTGCTTCGATACCAGAACCGATCAGCGTCGCGCCCTTCACTGGGTGAGTGATCTTACCGTTTTCAATCATGTACGCTTCAGAAGCTGAGAACACAAACTTACCTGATGTGATATCAACCTGACCGCCACCGAAGTTCGGTGCGTAGATGCCTTTCTCAACCGTTGCAATGATCTCTTCCGATGTGTGTTCGCCCGGCAGCATGTATGTATTCGTCATACGTGGCATTGGAAGATGCGCGTAAGACTCACGACGACCATTACCTGTCGGCGCGACACCCATTAGACGAGCGTTTAGCTTATCTTGCATGTAACCTTTTAGGATGCCGTTTTCGATTAGCGTATTGTACTGACCATTAACACCCTCATCATCAACGTTCAATGAACCGCGTAGATCTGTTAATGTGCCGTCATCAACAATCGTACATAGGCTTGATGTAACTTGCTCGCCGATTTTGCCAGAAAATACTGAAGACTCTTTACGGTTGAAATCACCTTCTAAACCGTGGCCTACCGCTTCATGCAGTAGAACACCCGGCCAACCAGAACCAAGAACCACAGGCATTGCACCAGCAGGCGCAGCAACCGCTTCAAGGTTAACTAATGCTTGGCGAATGGCTTCATCAGCGAATTGGTAAGCAACTTGAGAACCGTTAGCATCACTTAAGAAGAAATCGTAACCAAAACGACCACCGCCACCGGCACTGCCACGTTCACGACGATCGCCTTTCTGTGCAAGTACGCTAATTGATAGACGAACCAACGGGCGAATATCACCAGCGAAAGTACCATCAGTTGCCGCAACGAGCATCTGTTCATGTACACCACTTAGGCTCACCGATACTTCAGTTACCATCGGTTCTTTAGTGCGAATGTAAGCATCAAGCGCTTTAAGTAATTCTGTCTTTTGCTGCTTTTCCCAGCTTGCTAGCGGGTTAACTGCATCATAGTAAGCTTGGTTAGAGTTACGTTTGAAAGCTTGTACCTTACCGTTTTGCCCTTGCTTAGCGATACCGCGAGCCGCGATTGCACTCTGTTTAAGGCCATCCAATTGGATTTGGTCAGAGTAAGCAAAACCGGTTTTTTCACCAGATACCGCTCGTACACCAAGACCACAATCGATATTGAAAGAGCCGTCTTTAATAATGCTGTCTTCTAGCACTAAAGATTCATGCCAGCTTGACTGAAAGTAGATATCAGCATAATCAATTTGGCGGGTAGCAATGCTCGCCAATGTATCTGCGATATTTTGCTCCGTCAGCCCTGTTGGGTTCAGTAGCGCTTCTTCAATTTGATTGATGCTCATAAATGGCTCTTATTTGTAATTAAAATTGATTGGTAAATCGAGAATGCTGCGCGATTGGCATATTTTGCCTGATTGATTCGCAACTGGATGTGTCTATCTCAACCACCATACTTTTAGGATCTTGGTCTAGCTGTGCAACCACTCGCCCCCATGGATCAACCACCATTGAGTGTCCCCATGTTTCTCTTTGGCAAGGGTGATTTCCGCCTTGCCCTACCGCGATAATCCACGATTGCGTTTCGATCGCGCGGCATCTTAATAATGCTTCCCAGTGAGCTTGCCCTGTTACTGCGGTAAAAGCTGCCGGTACCACTATGATTTGTGCACCTTGCTTGCGTAACTCTGAATACAAGTGCGGAAAGCGCACATCATAACAAATACTCAAACCTAAGCGACCAAAAGGCGTTTCCGTTGTTACCACTCGGTCACCGGGCGTGAAAATATCCGATTCTCGATAGCACTTATGTGCATCAGCAACATCCACATCAAACATGTGTAACTTATCGTAATGGGCCACTAGACAACCAAAATCATCAATCACCAAGGTTGTGGTAGTCACGCCTTTAGCTGTGCTTATCGGCATACTGCCAATAACAATCCAAATTCGGTAAAGCTTTGCTAGCTCAGAGACTTTCTTTTGCAGTGGGCCATCATTTAGAGGCTCAGCATACTGGTGATAGTCGGCTTTACTGCCAAAGACTAACGCGTTTTCAGGGCACACAACCCACTTAGCCCCCAACTCTTTGCACTTTGCTACTTCTTGAGCAAGATAATCAAAGTTCAAGTCAGGGCGAGGGCCTGATGTCATTTGAATCAACCCAACACAATCCATGTGTATCGCTCCTCCATTCATTATGATTCAGAAATCAGCATTTCACCGTATATTAGCTGATTAGGATACTAAGGTCTTTTCGGCTAATTTAAGGTTCATTTGGCTAATTTAAGGCTTATTCGGCCAATTTTCTGAGTTTTTCTGGTAGCTGGAATTCTCCAGAACTGCGAAAAAGCTCGCTCACTGTTGGTGAATCCAACGGCCCTTTCACCGAATAATTAACTTGGGTAAAGACTTCAACAACCGGTGAAATAACCGTAGTCACCGCTAACACGTATAGCGCTGTTTGAGGCGTTACCGCAAAAGCCGTTAATACTGGAATCCCGGAGGTGATATCTGGGGTGAAGTTCACTTCAGCATCGACCTCGCGTGTATTGAGGTTGGCGATCCCTTTTATTTTCATCTCACCGGCGACCGCATCCATATTCAGATCGTTAGTCAGAAAGATACCATTTTGAATCTCGCCAGTTCCTGTGATGCTGTTGAATGCCATGCCATTATCAAATACGTCCGAGAAGTCGAGCTGCATCTTACGGATAATCGAATCTAGGCTAAACAGCCCCAGTAATCGAGCTGCGCCACTCACATCCGAGATAATACCTTTACCAAATTGGGTTTTAACGTTGCCATCAAGGGTATCCATTTTGATCCCCCAAGGCGAACCATCCCAAGTCAATTGACCTTCTAACTCAAAGGGCGCTTTTTGAATCCCGGAAGTAATACCGAAACGCTCCATTAACTCACTGTTGTTTTCACCTTCAACATCAAGAGTTAACGATGAATGACTCTTATCGCCTTGCAGTTCCCACCAGCCACTGATATCCGCTTTATTTCCGCCGCTTCTCACCTGAATCTTATTCCACTCAATGCGGTCTTCCTTTCTCGTCATTTCAACATCAACCTTGCCAACTTTATAGCCTTGAAGCCAGAAGTCGTTCAAGGTCAGCGTCAAATTCGGCATCGCATCATGGAGCTTTCTATCCAACTCAGAGATCAATGGTGCTTCTTGCGCCTTACGCTGTAGCAGTTGATCTTGGTTTTTCTTGTCACTCCACCCAGGAACAAACAGATGCAGGCGATCCAATGAAACCGTCAAATCATAAGGTGGCAGGTAGTTAATATCCCCTTCTAGCTCTTGGCTAGACACTTCCATTTGCCATGCTTGCTTATTTTTTCGAGCGCTAAAATCAACATCATTCCAAGAAATACCACCTAAGATCAGCTCTTTGCTCTCGAAGGTGATGCGACGTGGCGCTGGAATGGTTGGCGTGTTCATCTGGCTAAGGACAGCATCCGATGGTTGCACTGGCTCCATGACTACTGACAGCCAGTCATCGGCATTGAACTTATCGGTACGAATCAAGGCATGGTGCCCTACCACGGGGCTAATTTTATAGCCACCACGACCAAGGACTAAATTGGTCGCCGTTAATTCAGGAACATCGCCGGAAATATCAATCTCAGCTTGGTATTTAGTGCTCGGCAATTGCAGACGCGCGGTAATCGATTCTTGATTGCCCGAGGCTTGTAGCCTTGCCGAGCCACTTTCTAATGACTTTTTAGCTAATGGGTATGGGTAATCACTCGCTAAGTATTTGAGGTCTGACTGTAAGTCGAGTTGGTAAGTAAAACCAATATCATTAAGTTGAATATCGATCTGGCTTTGCCATTGTGCATGACCCGACAAACGGCTTAACCACTGCTCTCCGACATACGGCTTTAGAGGATTGACGTCCCAATCACCTAACACATCAAGATCCACTGCATAGCCAGGTCCATCATTAAGACCTTTAAAGTCAACCGAGATACCTTGATTAAGCAAATCAGCGGCAAGACCACTTGCTGTCACGACATCATTATCAAATTCAATACGACCAGTGGTGTTCTCTAGCACCATTGGTGGAGCTTCAATCTCAACATGATTACCACTCAGATCTGCATATCCCCACGCTCTAGGTTCTTGTTCAGAATCAAACGGAATATTAAGCTGGAACTCAGAAGAGACATCACCACTCACTTTAAGCGCAGTTAACGCAGCACCCACAGAATCTACGAGTGGCGAAGCAGTCATGTAATTTCGAACTGCATTGCCAGACGCCGTTGCTTTAGCTTCAATTTCGATATGACCGCCTTCCCCTAAATAAGGAATACGACCAGTGATTCGATCTGCCGCCACATCCATCAATTGAGCGGAGCGAGAGTCTAAATACATCGCATCATTTTCAAATAACAGATCAAGTTGAAGGTCGGTTATCAATGGCCACGCGGTATCGAAGCTGAACTTAGCGTCTTCTAAGCCAACCCAAACTTGGAAAATACCATCATGATTGGTGTACGGATATTGGGCTAATTCACCATGCCAGAGTAATTTAACGGTGTCGGCCTTACCCGCTTGAATCGCCGTTGAAAGGTAATCGGTTAAATCTTGGCCAAGTGCCAATGTCGGTAAATAGCGCCATGTTTCACCGACGTTGTAAGCGTCCGCTTCACCATAAAAAGAAAGGTAAGGGCTAGCGTTATTTGGAAAGTCCAAGCGAAATGCGCCTAGTACTTGTAAATCTGGCGTGGCTGCAGTGATTTTGTCCGACCACAGTTTCCAGCCGTTTTCATCTTGCTGCCAAACAATATCAACCTGACCTTGTTTGATATTCAGAGGCGCTTGGAAAACGTCACCATAAGGAAACACATCATCAATAACATATAAGCTGGCTTTCGCTTCCGAAGCCGAGCCAAACACATGCCCTGATACTTGGCTAAAGCCAGGGACTAACTCCCATTGTTCGATCGCCAAATCGGAAAAGTTCGCAGAGTAACGCAAGCTTTCAATTCCAGAGTCCATCGCAACGCGAATGTCTGAAACGATACCGCCCGGTGCCAATGCATTGATCATTTGGGTAGATTGCGAAGAATCTGGCATCAACTTGATCAACGGAGTAATGGTTTCAACATCAAGTTCAGAAACATTAAGTTCCCACGGGCCTTTATTCCACTTGAAAGCGACATCAAGTTCAGGCCAAGGCCTGTCATCCGTTCTTAGATTTAGTGAGTGACCATTAACCTGCCATCCACCATCAATGGGGGATAATTTAAAAACACCCGACTCAAGCATCAAGTCATGTTGACCATCTTCATTCCAAGTCAGTTCTGAAGGTAATACCTCAACATAAGCGCTAACTGGCTTGCTATTTCGTAGCGTTAGCCAGCTATTCAAGCTCACCGTGCCCGTCTCAATGCCGGATTCTGCCTGCATATAACGAGTTAACCAAGGCATTACTGAGATACTATCCGCGCTGACATAAAACTCGCCCGTCATATCAGTTAAAGAGCCACCATCAACAAAGTTAGCACTTACTGACAAAGAGTTGAGATTAGCGTCTTTAATACTTACTACACCCTCCGCAAGGTGATGTTTACCTGAGTTTTGCCATTTTAAAGTTTCGATATCAAGCTGACGTTCTTCACCAGAGATAGTGCGATATAGAAGAGAGGAATCTTTAGCGGTCACATCCACCAAAGTTTTTAGAAGTAAATTGTCCAGCTCCTGTATCACTCGCTTGGAAGAGCCGGGGTCTTTAGGTTCATCTTTACCGTTTTGCCCGGCAAATAGATCAATTGAGCGGATATCAAGATACATTTGATTCATGACCAAATCGGCCACGACAGGACGCATCTGCACGACCGATTGAATCAAATCAAACTCAACTTCAACACGCTCAACAGAGAAAGCCACATCTTCTGCGTTGGGAAGGCTAGCCTTTACACCTTGCAGAGCAATAGAGGGGTGAGTGTTACGCCAAAAACCACCCACATCTTGAATAGAAAACTCAAAACCGGAATGTTGGTTTACCCAAAGCTCAATTTCAGATTGATACTTATTTAAATTAGGTAAGGCTACACGCAGTGTAGTGACAGCAATGGCTAGTGTTACTAAGAGAGTAACCACTAACCATAGACATGTACGAAGAATCAGAGTAACGCTTGAACTCACAAAATATCCATTACATCATAACAACATCAAACTGCTCTTGTATGTACAGAGGCTCAGCCTGGATTTTAACTTGCTTACCAATAAACACTTCAAGCTCAGCAAGCGCATGAGATTCCTCGCCTTCTAACGCCTCGGCAACGGCAGCCGCCGCATAAACAACAAACTTATCGGCGTCATACGCGCGATTCACTCGTGTGATCTCTCGAAGAATTTCATAACAAACGGTTTCAACTGTCTTCACGCTACCGCGACCTTCACAAGCAGGGCAGCTAGAACACAGAATATGCTCAATACTTTCACGAGTACGTTTACGAGTCATCTCAACCAAACCAAGCTGTGTGAAGCCATTAATGTTGGTTTTCACACGGTCTTTGTCTAATGCAGCTTCTAAAGAAGTTAGTACTCGCTTACGGTGTTCTTCAGACAGCATATCAATAAAATCGATAATGATGATGCCGCCTAAATTACGAAGGCGAAGTTGACGAGCAATAGCTTGTGTCGCTTCGACGTTAGTATTGAAAATCGTCTCTTCGAGATTACGACGACCAACAAAGGCGCCAGTATTGATATCAACAGTGGTCATCGCTTCTGTTTGGTCGATAATCAGATACCCACCAGACTTCAATTCGACTTTGCGATCCAATGAACGTTGAATTTCGTTCTCGGTATCGTACATATCAAAGATAGGCTTATCACCTTCATACAACTCAAGCTTGTCTGTTAGCTCAGGTACGTATTCAGAAGTAAACTCTTTTAGGTTTTCATATTCTAGACGAGAATCGACCTGAATCTTGCTCAGCTCAGTACCGACAAAGTCACGTAAGATACGTTGGCTTAAGCACAACTCACCATACAAGCGAGTACGAGCTTTGTGCTTACCACGACGTTCTAACACCTTTAGCCATAATCGCTTCAAGAATGCGGCATCTTGCGCCAACTCATTTGAATCTGCGCCTTCTGCTGCCGTGCGGATGATGAAGCCACCGTGCTCGTCACAGTAACGAGACACGACTTTTTTTAGGCGGTTGCGTTCTGACTCACTATCAATTCTCTGAGAAACACCAACGTGGCTTGCGCCCGGCATGAATACCAGATAACGAGATGGTAATGTAATGTCAGTGGTTAGACGGGCACCTTTGGTACCAAGAGGATCTTTGACCACTTGAACGACTATATCTTGCCCTTGGCGAACAAGCTCTGAAATATCACGAACCTGAAATTGCTTCTTTTCATTCTCAGCAACACATTCAGTGTGGGGGACAATATCAGAGGCGTGCAAAAAAGCTGCTTTATCAAGGCCAATATCCACAAATGCCGCCTGCATTCCAGGCAAAACACGGCTTACACGTCCTTTGTAGATATTTCCTACGATCCCGCGTCGAGCATCTCGTTCGACATGGATCTCTTGAAGAGCTCCCCCTTCAATCATGGCCACACGAGTCTCACTCGGGGTCACGTTCAGCAACAATTCAGCACTCATGGTGCACCTCAGATTAGTAATTATAAGAATTCTTGCAGTAGCTGGTCCGTTTCAAATAAAGGTAAGCCGACAACGGCGTAATAACTACCTTCGATTCGGGTAACAAAGCGTCCGCCCAAACCTTGGATCCCATAGCTACCGGCTTTATCGCATGGCTCCCCTGTTTGCCAGTATTGTTCTATTTCTTTTTCACTGAGGGGTTTAAACCATACGTCGGTAATAATGATATCTGTCTTTTGTTTTTCTTCTGATACAACAGACACTGCAGTCATCACTTGGTGACGTTCATTCGCTAACTGAGTAAGCATACGCTTAGAGTCAGCAAGGTCTATTGGCTTCTCGAGCACTTGCCCTTGGCTTACGACGACTGTGTCAGAGCCTAGAACCACTGTTTCATAATCAAGAGAAATAGCATCAGAACTAGCAACTACAGTATCAGAACCAGAAGCAACATGCTGTTTTTCAGAAGGGTTATCTTTCAATAAAGACAACGCAGCTAAGGCTTTATCTAAAGATAGTCGCTTAACGTACTCTTCGGCGGTTTCTTGAGCGTGTTTACACTCTTCGACATCAGTTACAAGGACAGAAAACTCATAACCGAGTTGAGATAGCAATTCTTTACGGCGTGGAGAGCCGGATGCCAAAACTAAATGTTTCTTTTCCATCGTCACTCTACCTTACATGCCAATGGCGACGTACACGTCTCATTAATAAAAACATCCAAGGCCAAAGTATACAGTTTATCAATGCGCTCCATAGCGATAACGGATTGAAAACGACATCTTGGATCAAATATTCACCAAAGAATATCAGCACCTCAAACAACACTGTTAAGGCTGCAATGATTATCGCTTGCTGCCATAGCGCCATATTTCGAATCACGAGGAAGTTCATTGCAATAATGTACATTACTATTGCCAGCATCATGCCTCTAATACCGAGAGTCGAACCGATCAAAAGGTCCCACAATAAGCCCAGCACTAGAGCACTACCAACGTTAACTCTGTAAGGTAACGCTAAAACCCAATAGCAGGTAACCAGTAATAACCAAGATGGCCTGAATAGGTCTAAACTACCCGGCCAAGGGATCGTTTGTAGAATAAGTGCTATCAAAAATGAGCAGCCAATTACTACTTTGCTTCTTAAAACGCTATTGGCCATTTTCACCTTCTAACAATGCTTGTTCGATACTGGATTGTTCTGCTTGCATCTGTTTATTTTCATCAGGCCACACAAGCAACAAGTATCTGAGCTTATCAAACTCAACTACAGGTTCTGCTTTAATAACGGCGAACTCACGCTTTGGGTCATAATCAACAGCAGTCACATAAGCGACTGGGTAACCCTCAGGATATACACCACCAAGTCCAGATGTCACCAGCAGATCTTCTTCTTGTATGTCAGTACTGGTTGGAATGTGCTCTAACTGGATCTCATCAATCATGCCATTACCAGAAGCAATAACACGTATATCGTTACGAATAACCTGAACAGGAATTGCGTTATTTGCATCAGTCAGTAGCAAAACACGACTATTATGAGCAGCAACAAAAGTGACTTGACCAACAATGCCTTTTTCATTGATCACAGGCTGACCTTCGTACACCCCATCAATCTGACCTTTGTCGAGCACGACTTGGTGACGGTAGGGTGAAGTATCAACGGCCATAACTTCTGTGACGACTTTCTTTTCATCACGGATAAACGGAGAGCCTAATAGCTTACGAAGGCGCTTGTTTTCCTCTTGATATTGCTCAAGCAGAATCAGCTCGCTCTTCAGGCGCAAGACTTCTCGTTTAATAGTATGGTTGGATTCAATTAGCCCTTTGCGAGTACTAAAACGGTCGTATACGCCATCAAACATGGTGCGAGGCAAATTAGCGGCATACTGAATTGGCGCAACCATGCTGTTTAATAGATAGCGGACATTTGAGAATGCATCTAAACGACTATCAGCCAGCATAAGGCTGGCTGATAATGTTACAGCAAAAAACAGGCGCAATTGTAGAGAGGGACCTCTACCAAAAATTGGCTTCATTCTATATTTGGTCCTAGAGCGACATTTGATCCTATAGACAAGGTCTTAGGCTCTTTACATAAAACTAGATAAGAAAAGAGCCTAACACTAGATACTATTCTTCGCTGAAAAGATCACCGCCGTGCATGTCGATCATCTCTAGAGCTTTACCACCGCCTAGAGCAACACACGTTAATGGCTCTTCCGCCACAACAACAGGGATACCCGTTTCTTCAGTTAGCAGACGATCAAGGTCTTTAAGCAGTGCACCACCACCTGTCAGTACCATACCGTTTTCTGAGATATCAGAAGCAAGCTCTGGTGGACACTGTTCAAGTGCAACCATGACTGCAGATACGATGCCAGATAAAGGTTCTTGAAGCGCTTCAAGGATTTCATTTGAGTTCAGACTAAAGCTACGAGGAACACCTTCAGCAAGGTTACGACCACGTACTTCAATCTCATCGACTTCATCGCCTGGGTAAGCAGAACCGATTTCGTGTTTGATCTTTTCGGCTGTTGCTTCACCGATCAAGCTGCCGTAGTTACGACGAACGTAGTTGATGATAGCTTCATCAAAACGGTCACCACCGATACGTACAGAAGACGAGTAAACCACACCGTTTAGTGAGATAACGGCAACTTCCGTCGTACCACCACCGATATCAACAACCATTGAACCTGTTGGCTCAGATACACGTAGGCCTGCACCAATCGCAGCAGCCATAGGCTCATCGATTAGGTAAACTTCACGAGCACCAGCACCCAGTGCTGATTCACGGATTGCACGGCGCTCAACTTGCGTTGAACCACAAGGAACACAAACCAATACGCGAGGGCTTGGTTTAAGAACACTGTTATCATGCACTTGCTTAATGAAGTGCTGAAGCATTTTTTCCGTTACGTAAAAGTCAGCAATTACGCCATCTTTCATTGGACGGATTGCTGAGATATTACCAGGCGTACGGCCAAGCATTTGCTTAGCAGCGTGACCAACCGCAGCGACACTCTTTGCAGAACCCGCACGATCTTGGCGGATAGCTACAACTGAAGGCTCATCAAGAACAATGCCTTGGCCTTTTACATATATAAGGGTATTGGCAGTACCTAAATCAATCGATAGGTCGTTTGAAAACATGCCACGAAGCTTTTTAAACATATTCTTCGCTCATCCTGCAAGAATTAGAAGACAAAAATTGCACTAAATGTACCAATGCCTTGCTGTCACGGCAAGGCATTGAAGTATAAACATGGACTGAAACCCACAATTTCTTACAGATTCCTAACTTAACAGCCAAAAAATCATATTATTGCTGACCTATTAAGCCACTTTCACCTCGGTAGATCACACGATCGTTCCCGCGATGGATACCAAAGGTGACTACTGTTGATGGGTTTTCTTCATCAATACCATCTTGGTCCCAATCAAACATTAGCCAAGGCATATTATTATTTATGGAGTCAAGCTGTTGCCAAATTTGCACTTGCTCCCTAGTTACAGCATTAGGGGCTTGCTGTGCTGTAAAGTTGTTCGACACTCCATTATTCACATCAGCAGCTCCCGTTAATGTCGCCGTAGTCGCTCCCCCAACAGGCCATATAACCGTAGGGTTTCCATCCATTTCAGCATCGATATCAGTGAAACTATCAAATACATTGTTAATAAAAGCACCGTTTGTCCAATACTGAACTTGAAGAGGAACGGTAATCGAACTACCTTCAACCCCACCTACATCACTCAAATTCACACGACCAAAAACCACATTGGGTTGGCTATCAGGCAGTCGTTGTGTTGTCATGCCTGAAGGATCGGTTGGTTGTGTTTTGAATTGCACAGGATCTGAAAGTGTTGCTGTAAAAATATTCAAAGAGACATCTCGAATTGGCCCCCCATCAAAATTAAAAGGACCATCAGGCGAAAAGTCAGCCTGCTTCTGCCATGATATATCGTTGTTATTGATCGCCCCTCGACTACCTCGATAAGTTAAATTCAAGCGATTACCGTTGAGTAAACGCCCTTCATCTAACTCAAAAAAAGCTTGCTGAATAGTGTTAAAACTTCCGTAATTCTGAGTTTCGTTCCCCAACGCACTGTAAGCCTCAACGTCAACGGAGACATTATCAAACTCTTGATTCATGTAAGCAAAAGCTTGCCCTGCAGGGTTTCCCCACACATTATTCAACGTATTAAAGTAATCAGGATAAAAGCGGCCAATGACTTGGTGATCTTTTTGTATATCACGACCAAGATAAATAGCACTACTAATAAACTCGATAGCGCCAACTTCGCTCCAAGTATGAACGAGAGTATTCAGTACTTGGTTGGTACTAAATGAAGGAATCACATTAGGAGTCACAGCCCCTGGTTGGGGGTTTAATGATGGAGCTGGGTAAACCACCTTAAAATCTAAATCTAAGGGACCACTATCAAGTGAATAATTACTTGTCACTGGGTAGGCACACTCATCAGTGATGCCTAATGCTGAATCTGGATGAATGATTGGTTTATAGTCAACAATGAAATCTGTTCCTGCTGATATAAAGCCACCTCCTGTTTCCCCACCAGCAGGGTTAAACGAAGATCCTGAACGAACATTACATATTGCTATTTTCCAAGGGCGAGCCTTCAAGGTAATTTGACCTTTCAACGTACCGCCATCGCTAGGGCAGTTCGCGACTGTCGGGGGTTGAGTTGAACACCTAAAGCTCTTATCTTCAAGTGTGACAACTAACTCGCCTGAGTTATCAAATTGAATAGCAACATCCTCAACCACCCCTTTAGAGAAGTTAAAATCGCCACTGCCAAGGCTACCGCCACCACTTCCGGGCTTTTGAAGCACGTATCCAAGATCGTTCACATCTAACTTTTCCGCATAATTCATCACAATCGGCGTTGGTGATGCATTATTACTACAAGCCAAGACTCGAACATCAATATCTTCTGCTTTTCCGGCAATGACCTCTAGCGGCTGATTGTTCCATGTAGAACTAGCACTCGGCTTAATATCAAACCGATAAGGTACAAAGCTAATGTCTTTTTGGTCTTGGATAGTCGTTCCATTAACTGATGCAGTCGCAAGCACATCACCGTATTTATTACCACTTCGACCATCAATATCAAAAACAAACCTCTTGTTTTGGCTATCAAAAGAGCCACCGCTAAAAGTTACCTCAGGTGCACTTATAGATACCGTCTCCCCATTGACATCGCTCATTGGCTGACTGTTTTCATCATAAGGCACGACATACACCTCAGCCTTGTCATCACAAGTTAAGTGATAGTTGTTTGGTTTGATCTCTATATATTTTATCGTTGGGCTAGGAGGCGTGTAACATCCTGCTATTGACTTAGCCCTTATGAAGCTAGTGTCTGACGACCTAAATGAAACTCTAGGAGCGGTAATTGCTCCTGTCATTTGAAAACGAGCGACACCATTAATATCGAAACCAGCACTGATAGCCTCTGGCGATACATACACATTCGCATTCAAACGGATATCAGAACCACCTAAAGGCCAAAAAGATGAAAAACGGCCATGACCAATAAACGTAAAGTCATTGTGATCATAGCTAGAATCACTCTGCTCATCTATTCCTGCATTAATATATATACGACTTTTATGAGACAAATTTATATGGTTGTAGTGAATAACAACTGGACCATCACCTTTAACCTTAATGTAAGAATCGTTATGATTAAAATTGATGGTGTCAATCCAATACTCTCCAGCGGGAAAAACAACTGTGCTCGTATTTGCGCTAAAAGATAATGAAGTATAATTAAATTGAGTCGCCTCAGTCGTCTGATTATTGCCAGCCGCTATCAACACACCACCCGAAGGGTTAAAAGCAGTAGTATCCGGAACACCTAACGGAAATAAGTTCTTAGCCGAACTCACCGTACAACTTCCGCCACTATTCTGCCCGTTTTTATAAACACAAGCTCCAAGACCAGACACTCTAGAAGAAGTAAAACCTAATGCTTCTGATTTGGAAATTTGATCGAGATAGATATTATTTCCAGTACCACTTCCTGAAGATATATCCAGTTGTCCATCCCATGGAGTCCATTCTCCGGGATTTGCGCCTGGCAAATAACGGTTTGATTGCAACATTTCAGGAAAGTAATCACATTTTTGAATAGGGGGTTTTGGCCTTACTTCTTCAAATGCAAAGAACCCAACTCTTTCATATGTCTGATGCGAGCGATTTGAAGCGTCTTCTTCTAGCATAAATGTAAAATAATCCGGATTCGATAGTTCACATAACCTCAACCACCCTCCATCCGATCCACTTCGAGTTTGCTTTTGAATAATCACACCAAAGTCTTGGAACGACTGGCCATGGAACACCTGATTATCAATACAAGACTGCGCTAATGAAGCGCTTTGATTGTATGAACTACTGGGTTTATTAAAAACAAAACGAATACCATCTGAAGTTTGCCCAGAAAACTCAGGTGCCGCCATATACCCTACAGTTCTGCGTCTATAGCTTGTAGGCGTAGGTACATTTTGCCGGCCAAATTCTAAGGCCAGCCGAAAATTCGAGGTTCCAACATTTTTATGTGCAGTAGTTACCCAAAAATCCTTACCGCTATCGGGCTGAACTTGAGAAAAGACAATAGGAGCCGCAGAGAAACGTTGAGAGTAAGTTTCCCGTTTCCAACCCTCCCCATTTGTATTTCCTGCCGTTTGGAAGTGATTCAGCTCAACTTTACTTACACGTATTATTTTCCCTGGCTGAGATTCATCTAATATTACGTCCCCAACCTCTGCTGCAAAATAATAGATCGGATCCATTAAGTTAGTATCCGAGCTTAAAGGGAAGCGTTGTTTAACTTCGACCCGATCTTTAGTCACAGATGTGACGAACATTGCCGATGGATTATCATTTAGATTATAAGAAGACATTAATATAACGACAGGCGTCGTTTTAAAATCTTCTTCAAAATCAAAGCTACACGTATACCCATTACAAGAGCTAGCGTCTACCTCTCCAAATTCAAATAACGGTTTATAACGTGGTACCAATGGCTGGCAATCTTTTTCCGTTATACAGTATTGGGAACTGCTAGTGAAACTATCACCAATCAGTGTAATGGTAACAAATGGGTCGAATTTATCAGCGCCAGTGGCATAAGATAAATCAAAGTTATTAATAACTTTTTTCTGGGTACCATCTACTGAGTAGGTTAATTTCCCACTTATCCATCTAGCGTTATAATTAGAAGTACGCTCAAACTTAACCTGAAATTGTCGAAGGACGTCATCATCTTCATAATCATCGTCAAAGATTTGCTGATAGTACCCATCAAAATCATCATCATCTGTCCATAACGGGAAATATTGGCTATTCGCTAATCGAATTCGATTCGACCCGTCAGACTCAAGAGAAAAGGTGATACAAAAACCATTGCGAGCATCTACAGAAGAGCCATTGGTTAGACAAGTGGAAGCATACGAAAACGATGATGTGCTGAGAGAAAACAACAAAGCCAATGATAAAAATAGTACTCTCATTATCTCACCCACACATCTTGACTACGCTGCATTACATTTACACCCGTTCCGCACATTGCGACTGCTCTTACTGTATATAACTGAGAATTATCGACAAGTTGACCACCGGTTGGTGAGCACGTTATTTGAACATCTGCACATGTAATTGTAGTTGCGAAGTTCATAGTGGATGCGTCCAAGTTTGTACACTCTGTAGCCACATCAAATGGAACCGTTGTGTTGGCTCTAGGTGGATATATCTGCATTAAGGCTTGCTCAATTGCCGAATGAGCTAAAAGTGCGGCTTGAGTACCAATCACATCTTTTGTATGTGCGTCATGATTGGACCACTCTATGCGATTTAAGGTTGTCGCCAGAAAACCCATCACCACCAAGACAAAGATGACGACAATATACAGGCTTCCGACTTGTCTTTTTTTAAGGAACATTGATCACCTGTATGTCTTGTTGGAAATTGGTAAGCTCATCCCCGACTTGGTTTCTAAATTCAAACTCAAGATGGACGATACCATTACGCTGAACATTTGCGGGTTGATAGTCTAAATCCCCAGTCACTCCCGTATCCGAAATTGGGATTAATGCGCCATTTCCTTCACTTCTCCATACTCGGCCATTCACAATGCAATAGTTTACGCGGCCATTAGGATTGTAAATATAATGTCGATTTGAAACCGAATTACCCACAAGGTTTACAGACTCATTAGCAAGCAAGAAAGTATTATTCGTTGCAGTTACAGTAGCTAAGGGGAAAATATTATTGGTCGGCGCCGCCTCTGTAGGGTTTATCACTAAAGATAATGGGGTTAGCGCAGCTGTCGTCAGTGTATTATCAGCCGTAACAAATTGAATATCATCGCCCGACACCGCATAAATCCCAGAGGTAACGATAGGGAAAAATGAAACACAGCGAGCTCCCGGGACGACAGCATTCTGATTGAACATATTCGGTACAGCATGACGCACTTCACGAGTGATTTTTTCCAAGACAAACTTTGCTTGAGTTTGTAAACGCTGCCTATCTACGGTGTCCACATAGCCACGCGCACCCAATTCAACAAACCCAGCAATGCCTACAACTAAAATGCTACCAACAATCATGGTGATAATCATTTCAATAAGAGTGAAACCTTGCCTTCTCATTAGTAATTCCCTCGATAGGCATCCAGCACGATAGGAGGATAATTTGAGGCCGAGATCGTGAGGTTGATTCTTTTTAGTTGATCGACAATTTGGTACGTCACATCAACATCTAGTCGGTAGTTGTTGTAGGTTGTTGCGCCATTCTCGCCCAATAATAGATTAAGGTCTCGACACCCGTTAATTGCACCGGGCTCCCAACAACCATCATAGTCATCGACATCATTGTATAGAGCAATATCAGCCTCTTCTGGGCCAAAGTTAGCCTCAGCAGTGCAATTAACACCGGCAGCAGCTCCCTCACCGCACCTAAGTTCTCCGCCATCAAAGTCACTATTCTCATCGAACCCTCGAGCAAGAATCATCGACATCACACTCTGCCCCAACGCGGCTGAACGGGTTTGATAATGAGGATCACCAGATCGGCTAATCTGAGGTGCTAAAAAATTTATGATGGTCATCATGGCAAGCCCCATAACCACGATCACAACGACACTTTCAATTAATGTGAAACCACGTTCTTTTGCAGGTGATCTATGAATGGTGTTCATGAGCACACCCCATTTTCGACATAACCTTGCGAGTTAATATCCACACGGCAGGTGTTCACATTTGAAGTGATAGTAATCACCACACCGGCAGCAACGTCAACGACAACGCCTGCAGGTGTTTCACCTGTTGTAGGGTTGCCTAATAAATCAAAGTTAACTAGAGATAGGGGACTGGCAGGTGCGGTATTCGATGCCGCCGTTAAAGTGACCCCGTTGAGCATAACCCAATCACTACGCGCTTGGTTTTGCGCGGTACAGCTAACTTCGGAACCGACACAATTCCCAACGATAGCGAGAATAAAATTGCTCTCTCCAACGACGGCCCCAAGGTCCACATTGGATTGCATACGATTGATTTGAACCTGGCGGACAACAGAAGTTACTTGCTCTTGAGCAGCAAAGGCAGAAAAGCTATCCCTTCCAGAAAGACGGCTAGCAGCGTAGGCAGAGACAATCGCAATCAACAAGATCACAATGATTAGCTCAACCAAAGTGAAGCCTAGTTGCTGAAGCCCGATGTTTCTGTATGTTCTATTGAATTGATTCACCGAAATCCAATCCGCTAAATATTTGATAATTTAAAAATTAAGTGTAACTCAGGGAAGGGAGGTTGTCTTTGTCGCTTAACTGAATTTCAGATAGAAAAAAGGCCAGCTATGCTGGCCTTTTAAGATAACTATTAATTAACAACCGTTGGTAACAGCAACAGTGAACGCAGGTGTCGTTGCATCATCCGCCTCAGCGTACAAAACAAAGCAACCCGTACCAGCTTCTGTTGTGAAGTTGTAAGTAAAACCATTCGTCGCAGCATTAACATCTGAGCCAGCAAAAGAGTACGCTACAACATCAAACGTAGGTGCTGTTGGTGTTGTCGTTATATTGACCTCAACCCAATCTCCACCAGGTAGACCTTCCACGGCTTCTTCAATACCACTATTGAGAACACCAATGTCAGCAGATGTCGGGTAACCGAAGTTAGTTGCAATATTATCTGTTGTTTGAGGAGTCGTTGCCGCATCGGCTGTTTTTCCACGCAATTCAATACCATCGACAGCTGCACGGCCATAAACGATCCCGGTCGCACCAGCCATTGCGCCACGAAGGCCTTGCATCGATGACGTACGAGCATCGCCTTGTAAGTTTAAGAAACGAGGTGCTGCAGTAACTGCAAGAATACCTAGAATAACAATTACCACCACTAGTTCTATTAGGGTGAAACCGCTTTGTTTTTTCATAGTCTTTTCTCTCTATGTATATTTAACGCAGGTTTACTGCAGTGTTACGGTCACACGACCAGTTCTAATCTCGTAAACGAATTGATGCTGAGTACCGCCTTCCAATTGAATGTAAGTGCAGTAGTCATTGCTATTATCCGCTTGCGCTGAATATTTATAATTCGAACCATTAGCCACATTGGTTAATGTTCCAACCTTAGGAGGGTTCTGAAGTAGATTTTCCATTAAATCGACACACGAAGCATCAGTCACATCATTAGACGGAGCTGAAGCTGAATTTGTGTTTATAGACCATGGGTAGCCGTCTCTAAAATTAGTACTTCCATTGCTACTTGTTGATCTAGTTAGCCAAAAATCAACACCATCGTAATTTACAGTATTGTATGTTTCAACACCAATTCTTTCTGATGGACGAGCTTCTGCTTCCCATTGCGCTCTTGCTGAAAGCACTCCTGTTGCAAAACCACCCGCAACACCTTCAATACTGGCTTTCTTGGCTTCGTCTGTCACATCTAAGAAACGAGGTAAAGCAGCAACGGCTAATAAACCCACGACGACAATCACTATGACCAACTCGACTAGGGAGAAACCCTTTTGATTTTTAAGCACTTTCTACCTACTCATCTAATTGCTAATGCGCATTATACATTTGAATATGTATAAAACCATAAAAACAGCGTCAATACGTTCACAAGGCCAATATATTGACTTTGACACTAAATCTTTCTTTTTTTAGTAATATATCTATCTGATACTTATCACTATAATGATATCGGCAATGAAAACGAATGTTATCACTTTTGTCTTCAATACTTGGAGAGCTGAGACCTAAAATACGCCCCTTAGGATATAATTGCTCCAACCAATAACCGCAATTTCGAGTCGAGTCTTTAATTGGCATAACCCACCCAGTTCTGCTGTAAGTCTTTGCCGGTTTCGAATCATTCTTTTGCTCCACACCAGATAACAAATACTGTTGTTTGAACAAATTAGCTTGCTCAAGAATTCGCTTACTTGCAACTATCAATGCCGTGTTCATTGCTTCTTCTTCTACTGTTCTCCATACAGAAAGCAATCCCATAACGAGAAAAAGAATAACCGCAACCCAAATAACAAAACGTGAGCGCTGTAGGTTATTCAGCATCCTCTAACCTTTGATTGCATCCAGCATTCCCCACATCGGCAAGAAAATACCCAGAGCTAAAATCAACACCATTCCCGCAACGATGGTCAACAGAATAGGTTCAATTCTAGCGGTTAACGTTTTTAGATCGTAATCAACCTCTCGATCATAAAAATCCGCAACTTCGAGCAGCAATTCATCAATACGACCCGTTTCTTCACCCACAGAAATCATTTGTATCACGAGTGGTGTGAAAATTTCGCTGTTAATCGCGGTTGAAGAGACTGTGCTGCCCGCTTCTATTGCCGATTTCATGCCTTGAACACGAAGTTCTAAAAAACGATTGTCCAGAGCTTCAGCCGATAGCGATAACGATTGGTTAAGTGGTACGCCAGCTTTTAGCATCAAAGCAAAAGTACGTGAGAAGCGCGACAATAGAGCTCGATTGACCACTCCACCAATCACTGGCATTTTTAAGCGCAGCCGATCCCACTTTTCCCACCCTTTATCTGTCTTAACCCATGCTTTAAAAGCAAAAATAAGACCAAAGATTAACCCAAGCATTAACCCCCAGTAATTAACAAAAAACTCAGACATTCCCATTAATATACGGGTTGGAAGCGGCAAGTTGACGCCAAAACGCGAGAACATACTTGAAAACTGAGGAATCACAAATATATTCAAGACAAACATAGCGATTGTAATAAAAGTAATTACGAACGTTGGGTAACGCATTGCCGTTTTAATTCGCTTTCGAGTTTCAACCTCTTGTTCGTAGTATCCTGCTAGTTGTAACAATGCCTGATCTAAACGACCTGTATTCTCACCAACACTGATCATCGATACAAACAATGGACTAAATACCTTAGAGTGCATTTGCATCGATGCCGCTAATCCACGACCATTTGTAAGCTCAGCGACCACTTCTTCAAGTGCTACTTTCAGTTGCTTATTTTCACAATGCTGAGTTAACCCTTTCATCGATCTTAATAGTGGAACGCCCGCCTTAGTTAAGCTATACAACTGTCGGCAAAACAGAACCAACACCTCTAAAGGCACATTCGGGGAGAACAGACTGGATACATCCATATCCAGGATTGAACCGCCACTTTTTCCAAGTTGAATCGAAGTTGGAATGATCCCTTTACTCATCAAGCTGTCAGCAGCAAGATCTTCGTTATTCGCATCCAATTGGCCAGTCACTTGACTGCCGTCAGAACTGCGACCTACATAACGATAAGTTGGCATATCACTCTACCCCTACAGATAAATTGGATCAGTGGCACCAGAAGCATCGCCTTCGCCAAGGTTCATGACCTCATCGAAGCTCACAACACCCTGCATGGCCAATTCCATCGCAGAAGCTAACAGCGGTTTGTAGTTTTCAGACTGCCTTGCCGTTTGAGCAAAACCAACGGCATCATTGGCTCTAAGCGCATCCATCATAGGCTGATCGAGCTCCAACATTTCAAACACACCAACACGACCACTGTAGCCTGTCAAATTACAATTTTGACAACCACGCCCTTTCATAAATGGCGTACCTAGCTGGTTTGGGAAACGAACACTCAACCATTGCTTACGCGCTTCATCCAGCTCATCATCAACTTTGCAATCAGTACATACCTTACGAACTAACCGCTGTGCGACCACGGCTCGAACAGCACTTGCTACCAGATACCCCGGAGCCCCCATGTCCATCATACGCAATGCACTGTCTACTGCATCGTTGGTATGCAGAGTACTTAACACTAAGTGACCAGTAAGTGCCGCTCTCAAACCAATTTCAACGGTTTCATGATCTCGCATCTCACCAATAAGAATGATATCCGGGTCCTGACGTAGGAAGGTTCTCAAAATCGTTGAGAAGTTGAGGTTAATCTTAGGGTTTACCTGAACCTGATTCACACGAGGAAGACGGTATTCTACAGGGTCTTCAGCGGTAATGATCTTTTTACCCGGTTCGTTTAATTCACTTAGCGCACCGTATAGAGTGGTTGTTTTACCTGAGCCCGTAGGCCCGGTAACGAGGATCATGCCATGTGGGCGGCGTAATTGATGACGAAGACGAACGAGCAAATCACTCGGAATGCCAGACAACTCCAATTTACGTAGGCCTGCGGATTGATTTAGCAAACGCATAACCACTGACTCACCGTGCTGTACTGGCATAGTCGACATACGAATATCAACCGATTGACCTTTAACACGAATATTAAAGCGACCATCTTGAGGCAGTCGTTTCTCTGAAATGTCGAGGTTAGCCATCAACTTCAAGCGCAAAACCAGTGCAGAAGCAATATTCACTTCATTCAACAACGTTTCATGCAGAACACCATCAATACGCTGGCGCAAACGTAATACGTTTGAATCTGGTTCAATATGAATATCAGATGCACCAACTTGAATAGCATCTTCAAACAGCGAGTTTACTAGCTTGACGACTGTAACTTCGTCGCTGTCTTCTTCTGCGATATCAAAATCAAAGGCTTCATTAACTTTATGCTCAGCATGAAGCTGCTCAGCAAATGAGGCAATCTCTTTGGTTCTTCGGTAATAACGGTCGAAACCATCAACTAATTGCCTCTCTTGGGCGACGACAAATTCGAGTGCGTAGTCGCCTAATTGGCTAAGCAATGATTCTTGGGCAAACAGATCGGCAGGATCACTCATTGCAACACGTAATGTGTCACCTTGACGCCCAATGACCAAAGCACGAAGGCGGCGAGCATGAACCTCAGGTAAAAGCTGCACAGCTTCGACGTCAACATTAGCTCGGCTAATATCAATAAGAGGAATAGCAAGCTGTTGCGACAAGAAACTGAGCATTTGCTGCTCTGATAAAAAGCCAAGCTCGATCAGTGCATCACCAAGCTTACGGCCTGTCCTTTTTTGAGCGGCCAGAGCTTGTTCAACTTGATCTTCAGTAATGATGCCCTCTTCTACGAGCAAATCACCGAGCCTTTTTCTTAATCTAATTTGCATCGCTACTCTCCTCTAAAGCATTGAGTATTTTTAAACGATCACGTACAAAGCCTTGCGACTGAGATGAGATCCCAACTCTAACCAATGCTCCTTGGTATGATTGCTTTGCAGCCGTGAAATCAAGTTGACGCTCTTGTTGAATCGCTAAACCTAACCACCAGCGAGCATTATCTGAATCGACCTCAGTCAATTTTTGGTAACTCTCTAGTGCGATTTCTTCTTGTTGAGACTTTTGACTTAATGCTGCACGCATTGCTAAGTAATCTTGAGTTGGACTAGGCGATAAATGTATTAATGGGCTCAAAGCGGCTTCTGCCTGATTGGCTTTCACGAGTAACTTCGATAAACCTAAGCGTAGTTTTTCACTGTTGATATTAAGTTTGATGCCCGACTGAAATAACTCATAGGCTTTTCGCGTGTCACCTTTCCCAAAATAGAGGATAGCGAGTTTCTGGCGCACGTCTTCATTTCGAGGAGTATAACGCAAAGCTTCAGTGTAACCTTTCAAAGCACCTGTAAGATCATTGGCATCCAGTGCTTTTTGAGCTCGCCCTTGTGCATTCACTGATAACTGCTCAGGCGTCAATTCCACCTGCTCAATCAACATTCCACTGTTTTCTGAATCGCCAGACGTTTCAGGCTGATTAGATACTGGTGCGAGATCTTTTTTAGCCACGCTAGCAACAAGCATTGGCTTTGCTACTTTTGCTTTCGGTGTGCCTTGAGATTTAGGGTTTACTTGAGGCTTTGTAGCTAAAGGAGTTGATACTATGACTGAATCAGATTTAGCTTGAGCACTTTTTAGTATTGCCGTGTTGGGAGCCGAAAGGTTCGCTGAATCTAGCGTCACTAACTTCTTAGTCGGCGAGGACACAGGTTGAGTAATGGCCGCTTCAGGACTACCCTCTGAATTGCCTTCTGAAGTATCAATAACGGAAACTTGTATATCTCGAGTTGATATTGAGTTATCGACAGCAGGGCCTTGCGATATCGCCCAGCCCCCCATGGCTAAGCTCAGTGTAAAACCTGCGACTACCCAAACCAATGGAGAACGCGTTTTAACCTTAGGAACTACAGCAGCTTCAATTGAAGTCGCTGATTTTTTCTTTGCCAATTCAGACAAGGCGCTGTTAATGACGCTCATAATTAATTCCAACCCCACAGTATTGGCGTTTTAAATTTAGGCTTACATACATCGTATGTTTCATGCATAGCTGAAAACAGGTGCTGATTATCGACACTTCTCTTATCTTCACTAAACGAAAGCAAAAGAGCTTTATGACACAGTTGATTTATCAATCTTGGAATGCCTAACGACGAACGACAAATGGCTTTTTTTTGATTCAAGCTGAACAACTCGGTGTTACCACCTGATTTAGCGATCCGGTTATCAATGTAAGCTACCGTTTCATCGAGAGTCAGTGGCCTCAGTGTCGAACTAAATGTGATTCTTTGACGAAATTGCCTTAGATGATAAGCCTCTAATCGAGCATCCAATTCCGGCTGCCCTAATAGAACAATTTGCAGCAGCTTTTTATCTTCAGTTTCAAGGTTACCGAACAACCTTAATGTTTCGAGAGCTTCATCCGACAACGCTTGAGCCTCATCGAGAATCGCCACAACTCTTAAACCTGAGTTATGTAACTCAATGAGTTTATGTTGAATGTTATCAACTAAGGTGGCTTCGTTATCGATAGTCAAACCCAGCTCTTTAGCCACGGCTTGGCGTAAATCCGCGCCGGAGAGCACCGGATTTGGCAAGTAAATAAGGGCGGCACTATCTTTGAGCTGATTGACCAACATCCGGCACACCATGGTTTTTCCGGTGCCTACCTCTCCGGTCACTTTTATCACGCCCTCACCCATTTCTAACGCCGACATTACCGTTTGAATTGCTTCAAAGTGAGGCACTAAACCATAAAAGAAATCGGTATTCGGCGTTAAGGTAAACGGTAACTGTTCAAAACTAAAGTGAGCTTGATACATAAGATGATCCAGCTTAGTCAATGACGACCAATCTACATTGAGACGATGAGCAATTATTCTTCATCAGGGAACCATTGCTGAAGAAGGTCACGAGAACGCTCCAACTCAGTTTGCCAAGTGTTCACACCCACAATCGTTGGTTTCAATAGAATCACTAACTCTGTTTTTTGAGTCAACTGACTGGTATTGCGGAATAAATGACCTAACGCTGGAATATCACCAAGAAATGGAACTTTTGAGGTCATGTCACTGGTATTTGATTTCATCAATCCACCAATAACAACAACATCACCATCCTGTGCTCGAATCACTGAGTCCGACTCACGAATCGAACTTTTTGCCAAAGGCAGCTTCACAATGCCTGTTGTTGACCCTAGGTTGAGCTCTTTCACTTCCTCTTCCACCTCAATAACGGCAGGGTGAACATGTAAAAACACATTACCTTTATCATCGATCTGCGGCGTCACATCCAACGAAATACCAGAGAAGAATGGGGTTAACTCAACTTCAGGGGCCACATTCGCGTTATCCCCACTCCCCACTGAACTTGATAATTCAGTCACATAGTATTCGTCAGTACCCACTTTAATAACCGCTTTCTGGTTATTAGCTGCTGTCACTCTTGGGCTAGATAACACATTCAAGTCACCCTGTGTGTCCATGAAGCTCAAGACGGCTTCAAAACTACCTCCAGAGACAACAAGATTAGATTGACCACCTAAAGCCGCACCGATTGGATCCATGCCTGGTAATGTACCAGGGATGATCGTACCAGCCGCATTTTTAACAATTGAGCCCATACCGACCGTGTAGTTAGTTCCGTTCGACGAAAACATCCTGGTCCAGTTAATACCCTGCTGATAGCCATCACTCAACGTCACTTCCATGATCTTTGCTTCCAAGATAACTTGGCGCTGCAGGCGTTTCTGAGAAATACCAAGGAACTCACGAACCTCACGAATTTCATCCGGGTAAGCTCGCACCGTAATCACACTTGCTTGCGGCGTAACTACTACACTTTGCCCATCACCAGAACCAATTAAGTGGGCGACAGCTACTTCAAGCTGCGGCCAAAAATCACTTTCAGAGATCGTTTCGATCTCTGTACCGCCGTTCGATGTAGAGCTCGACGAATCAGATGAATTGGACGAATCAGACTTAGAACTAGAATTAGAAGAACCCGATGGCTTAGAGTCTGAATTTGTAATTGTTCCTGTGGTAATCGTTGTCAAAGAACGACCTGAGCGCTTTACTTGCAAGTAATCGACAGGAATCGTGACTGTACGCAAACCAGCTGGATAAATTTGAATCACCTTGCCACGCTTTTCAATATCGTAACCATACATATCCTGAGCAACAGCCAGTACTTCATCTAACGTCACGTCTGTTAGATTTAGAGTGAGTTTTCCAGCAACGCTTGGATGAATCGCGGCACTGTACTCTGTACCTTTCACTAGGCTTGCAAAAAAGGTTCTCGCTTCAACGCCTTTTGCTTGAATACGAAAGCGCTTGACGGTTTCCACATTCGGAGACATAGAGTCCGAACTTAGCTGAGGCATAAGGTCATCTTGTACCGACGAAGGTAAGTTATGAAGTGCTTTGCTATTCGCTTCATTAATAGATTCGTTTAAAGACTCTTTTATCTCAACAGGGTCTCTATGCCCCATCGAACAGCCGACTAAAGATGACACTAGAATTGCTACTACAAGTTTACGCATGTCTTCACTCTAACCTTAATTATTCTTAACATCTAAAGAGAACATCTCTAATTTCCACTGCTTAGAGCTTCTCTGCAGAGTGACGTACTCTGGATCAATGTTCTTAACTCGGTACCCTCTGATCGTTTCTCCTTGTTCGAGAATCTGACCATTCATAATCGCATAACAAGGTGTATCGCCCTTGCAAACAATGCTCTCTAGAGACGGTAAACGATATTGAACTGGCACCTTTTTAGCTGATGCTGATTTCTGCAGGGGCGAAAGCCAACCTAATGGCGCAGTTGGGTCTTGTTCTGCCCATACCACTGAACTACCAAACAGCAAAGATAACACTAGAGTTCTAACCACCGATAAACTCCTGTCTGGTACCTAGGGTGTAAACCTCGAACACAAGTCGAGCTTTGGGATATTCTTCTACTGAATACTCAAACGTGCGCCAATAATAGCTCACAGGAAGTGACTCAAGTGCTTGAAGATAAATTGAAATATCGAAGTAGCTACCCGTCAACTCCATTCTAACAGGATGGAGAAAGTACTTTGAATTGTCACTGTTCTCTTGATTGTCCGAAATAGCTTCTGGTTGTAACGATTCTAAAGACTCAAGCTTCAGTCCATTACCTGCATTAAGAACGCTCTCTAATAACTGCGCCATTTGAGAAGGCGTAACCAACCTATCAACGATTTCAGCGAGCTCAAATGATAGCTCTTGGCTCTCAACCAATAGTTTTTTTAACTCAAGATCAATTTCTTTATCTGGGTCTTTGTTCAACTTGGCTTGTAGAACAAGTAATTCACCTTGTTGTTTCTGATTTGACTGCGTAAGGCTCATCGACTTCACATTCTTTTCTTGTAAATCAAGATATGCAGGTTCAATCAATAAGGTAAATACAAGCATGGATAAGCCCACTAGACCACACACGAAAAGTAGCCATTTCTCTCTCAGGCTTAATGCAAGGAACTTATCGCTAAGCTGGTTCCACAGTTGCATTATTCACTCTCCCTATGAGTACTTAACTCAAACGTCACCACATCTTGCTCATTACGACCTATCTTTATCTTTTCAAAGGTGCGCCCGACTAAATTAAGTTCATTTTTAAACTGACCAATCCAGTTTGGAACAACATTAGCGTCACGAGCCAAACCGCGAAGCTCTAGGGTCTCGTGAGTCATGTAGATATGCGAAAGCGAAATATCATTTCGCCCTAATTTAGCGAAGGAATTCATAACACCAGAATACCCGACTTGCTGGGATTCATCGTATTGACCGACCGCCTTCAAAGCCTCTTTATTCGCTTGTATCTCACTAGTGAGACGAGCAACCGCAGCTACTTTCACTGGAGACGGTTTATGTTGAACCAACTTACTATTTAATTGGTTAACTTCTTGGTTAAGCTGATTCAAGTCATATTGTAAAGCTGCTAGCTCTTCATCCAAACTCGATGCTTGATACTGCATTACACAATAACTGCCAAGCAACAAGGTACACACAAGCCCCCAAACCATAACCACATTCACTAGAGTGAAATACTCTTTTTTAGGCTTAAGGTGCTCAGGGTAGAGATTAACGTTAAAAATATTCTTTTCAGCCGCGAGCATAACTAACCACTTCTCTGAATTTTCGCGTTCACCTTCAACAAGCAAAGAAACGGTCGAACTCAATGTGCTATTTAACACACTCTGTAATTCAGCTTCATCTTCATCATCACAGCATATTTTTAACTGATGAAGTTGAGTGCCTTTAATTTGAGAAGACAGGTAATCAATCGATCGTTGGAGTTCTAAAGCTAGACCATCCAACTGCAATGCACTTGATGCGGTACCAGTTAAGGGGGGGGCAACACTGCGGATTGTTCTTTGGAAGCAAACCGTGTTCTCAACAAATGCACCAAGCTTAAAATGTGAGTTGGGGCTGCGTTGTAACAGAATGAAATTAGAGAGCTCACCAGCACTGTAGCCCCAAACTTCATCTTCGGGAGCAATACCTTTAAGATCAACTTGTGCTGAATTAGTAATGCTTACAAGCTTGTCCAATAGCTTTTTAGGCAAAACATACACTTGTAGCTTATTCGAGGTCGGTAGCGCTACCGCACTCGCTGTAATATCAGCCACCCTTTCAGAGATCAGATCTTTCAATAGAAAAGGCAATGCAACCGACCATTCACTCTGTGGAATGTCCGGTTTATCAATTTGATAGGTTTGGTAGTAGTTCGCACATACAATTAGCTGAAGGCTATCACTAGTAAGCGACTCACTGCTCAACAATTTTTTCAGCGCACTTTCCCAGTCACCGTTAACCACAGGGAAACTGGTGACTTGAGGTTTTGACTCAGTCGATGAAATATAAACGGTATCATTACCCAAAAGGACAATTTGAGAACTACCGTTATTATTCGTTGGCTTTATTTTGTCTAAAATCGCTTTAAAATTCATGCTTAACTATTACTCTTACGCCATCGATTTCTTCGACCGACTTTTACAACGGATTCAGCTTTCACTGTCTTCTTCCCTTGAGTAGGCAAGGGAATGATTTGTTGTTCTTCGTCGAAATATCTCCCTTGATAACCGTTAATGCCTAACTCTATCAAGGTATTCTTTTCTTGCTTTGTCTCAACTCCGACCGCGATCACTTCAGTTGGAGAATCACCGCATGCTCCAATCAGACTTCGAACAAACAGTTGGTTTTCATGCCTTTGATCGATTTTCTTTACCAAACTTCGATGAAGCTTAATATAGTCAACCTTCAAATCCTTTATATAATGAGTACTAACAATGGTTCGCCCAGCTTGGCCAACCACCACTTTACACCCTAACCCTCGCAACACCCTTGCCACTGGTCGCATATAATCAAGGTGAGTAATTAGATGGCCTTCTGAAAATTCAAAAGCAAGCTGAGAACGATGCTGAGCAGAGAGCTGTAACAACTCACTTCTGAACCATTTAAAATGTGATTTATTTGCAAACGGAGTGACACTCAAGTTCACCGAATAATTGACAGGCTGTGTTGATACTTTCAGCGACTTAAACAAAACCGTCAAAACCGATAGATCCATTTGAGCTTGATAACCGACTTGTTCTACCGCAGACATAAAGCGAGAAGATTTCAATAGACCTTTGTCTGGATCTTGAATTCTAATAAATATTTCTTTATGCAATTCATTAGCTTGACCTGAATCCGGCATAAGATAACACCGCTGAGCAAAGATTACTAAATTTTCAGGTAACAGGGCTTTATCAAGTAATGTTCTCCAGCGAACACTGCCCCTGTCTATCTCACTTTTATTTTCTTTTGGGTAACGGCTCCAGTTATTACTGCGCTCTAACTGAGCGCTCTTTAACGCTGTTTCCGTTTCATCCATGATTTGGCTATGGCGTTCACCTTCGACATACATTGTCACGCCAATATGGCACCAGTTATTTGATTCCAAAGGCTCCGGCGGAGTCAATTTATCTAATTGCCTTAAACATTGAGCAGCCAACGTCGCAATATCCTTTGTTCCTTGATGCGGAATAAACACGGCAAAGTCTGCTTCGTAATAGCGAGAAAAAATGACATCGGGATAACGCTGAACAATATTCGACAATACTTCACCAACTTCAATAATAAATCCGTCAGTGATCTGCTTGTCATTGGCATCTCGAACTTGTTCCCATTCGTCGATACGTATCAGTAAAACGCCTCCACGAGCGCCACTTTCATGCAGTATAGATTCAAGTTTGTTATCAAATAGTACTCGGTTGGCTGTACCAGTGAGCTTATCTAGAAAAGTATGGGTGCGGATAAAAGTATCAAAGCGACTTCGCTCTTGGCGTGCATCTTTCAACTCTTCAATCAGTACATCAAGCGCTTCACTTGCCGTATATGGCCATTCTCGCTCGTCCCCTTTTGAATGAGCCTCTACCTGCCCAGCAAGGATCATTCTCCCTCGCTCTTCCAAAATCTCTGAGCCCATTAACTGTTCTTTTAACCAACGAACACCACGAGCCAAACAAAAAAGGATCAATGCCACCGCCAAAGTAATCGACCACATCGCTTCAATCGAGTAGTTGTAACCAATATAAGGGGGGAGTGCTTTAAATTCGATTTGATAGCCTTCATTTCGATCTAAAATGAAGCTTGTTTCATAGAGGCGGTTTGGATCAATTTGTGGGGAGGTATCTTTAAATCGGTAAACGATACCGGTTTTGTTTGAAAGCTTCATCTCAACGATATTGCTTGCCTGCAACATCTTCGGCATCCAACGTTGCATTGAATACGCAGCATCTGGATCTTCCATCTCTTTATCTACGACGTCGACAATGCCAACCAAATAATGGTCTAAATATTCCTGTCCAATACGCTTAAAGGAGAGTGTGCCACCAATAAAAAGAATGAACATCGCACTGATCACTATCACGGTGACAAATGCGACCAATCGAGTGCTCAATTTTAGTGTCGGGGTATATCTCATGAATAACGAAATCCTTTTCAACTCACATTATACCGTATTGCTACTTATACTATAAATTGACGTTGTAAATAAAGCGTTAAGAATTGTAGGTAACAAAAAGCCGCGATGAACGCGGCTTCTTCCAATTTAATACTGCTTTTATAATATATTAAAAACAGTGCTTAAAATGGGATGTCATCATCAAAATCCATCGGCGGCTCATTATATTGAGGTTGAGCCTGCTGAGGAGCTTGTTGAGGTGCTTTCGGCTGCTGTTGAGCTGGCGCACTGTATTGTTGCTGCTGTTGTTGTGGCTGCTGTGGCTGCCCCCAACTACCTTGCTGTTGGTTATTACCCATACCACCTTGGGCAGGAGCACCGCCTTGAGCACGACCGCCAAGCATTTGCATTACACCATTGAAGCCTTGAACAACGACTTCTGTTGTGTAGCGATCTTGACCGCTTTGATCTTGCCATTTACGCGTTTGAAGTTGACCTTCAATGTAAACTTGAGAACCTTTACGTAGGTACTCACCAGCAACTTCCGCCAGCTTGCCAAACAGAGCAACACGGTGCCATTCTGTTTTTTCGCGCTGTTCGCCAGTTGCTTTGTCACGCCATGACTCTGACGTTGCAATGGTAATGTTCGCTACTGCACCGCCATTTGGCATGTAACGAATTTCAGGGTCATTACCTAGGTTACCCACTAATATAACTTTGTTAACTCCACGGCTAGCCATGATTTGCTCCGTCTAAATTCATAGTCTCAGAAAATTTTAGCGCACAAGAATAGCATGCTTTTCTGCAGTGATAAATCGCATTCCTATTCTCTCCTCACGACAAAGATTAAAAACGTAACAAATCATGATATTCAGAGCGATGTTGCTTTTTCCTCCACTTACAAACCACTCATTTACTTTGAGAGTTGATATTCAACGCAAGTCACATAAAAGGTGCTAGAGAAGTAAAAATGTGCATGACAACGTGAAATCTAATTAAATATAAACAGGACGTTTCAATGAGAAAATCTCGATACGCTCGCACTTTACACTTTCTGTGCATCGATCCGAGTGACACTTACCTACACGTAAAAGAAATCGAAAAACACTTATCCATTATTCTCTACAAAATGACACCAAGTGAATTGATGCTAGTTGATAGAAAGCAGAGCAATCGCATCTTACTCGTTGATTACAAAGAGGTACCACAGCTATTGGCTATTTGTCCTAACCTACCCGTGATGTGGAAGAATCATGAGATAATTTTATTCAATGTTCCTCTGCAACTTCCTACCTCAGAACTGCTGACCTATGGGGTATTAAAAGGACTCTTTTACAACACAGATCAAAAGGACAAGATTGCTCGTGGTCTTCAAGAAGTGATCGATGGTGATAATTGGTTACCAAGGAAGGTGACTAATCAACTTCTGTTTTATTATCGTAACATGGTCAATACCAATACGACCCCAACCAATGTTGATTTAACTATTCGTGAAATCCAAGTCATTCGCTGCCTTCAATCAGGATCATCAAATACTCAAATAGCCGATGACCTGTTCATTAGCGAATTCACGGTCAAATCCCACCTCTATCAAATATTCCGTAAGTTAGCGGTGAAAAATAGAGTCCAAGCTATTGCATGGGCAAACCAAAACTTGCTTGCATAACCGCTTCGCCTCTAATCTGACAATAATAATGAGGGAAGCTCGAGTAATCATAGGTATTGTTGCTGAATTTTCGACATAACATATGCTAGAGTTGCCCTCAGAAATATCAACAAATCAGTTGAATCAATAATTATTATAGATAAAGGGTCTTATCATGATCAAAAAGTGCCTTTTCCCGGCAGCTGGCTACGGTACACGCTTCCTACCAGCAACTAAATCAATGCCTAAAGAAATGATGCCTGTTGTGAACAAACCTCTGATTGAATACGGCGTTGAAGAAGCCATCGAAGCAGGTATGGATGGTATGTGCATTGTTACAGGCCGTGGTAAGCACTCATTGATGGATCACTTTGATAAGAACTACGAGCTTGAGCACCAAATTAGCGGTACCAATAAAGAAGACTTGCTAATCAATATTCGTGAGACGATTGAAGCAGCAAACTTCACCTACATTCGTCAACGCGAAATGAAAGGTCTAGGTCATGCTATCTTGACGGGGCGTGAGCTTGTGGGTGATGAACCGTTCGCGGTTGTGCTTGCTGATGACCTTTGTGTGAACGAACAGCAAGGTGTACTGACTCAAATGGTTGCATTATACAAGCAATTCCGCTGTTCAATTGTGGCAGTACAAGAAGTTCCTGAAGAAGAGACTCACAAATACGGTGTTATCTCTGGCGAGATGATCAAAGATGACCTGTTCCGTGTCGATGACATGGTAGAAAAGCCAGAGCCAGGCACTGCTCCAAGCAACCTAGCGATCATTGGCCGTTATATCCTGACCCCAGATATCTTTGAGCTTATCGAGCAGACTGAACCAGGCAAAGGCGGTGAGATCCAGATCACTGATGCATTGCTGAAACAAGCAAAAGCAGGCTGTGTATTGGCTTACAAATTTAAAGGCCAACGTTTTGACTGCGGTAGTGTTGAAGGCTACATCGAAGCAACAAATTACTGCTTTGAAAACCTATATAAAAAAGATCAACAACAAATCGAGCTAGGTAAGCACTCAACCACAAAAGAAGCTTAATCGCTAATTTTGGCTTACTCGCTGTTTAGCTATTGATTTGTTTAACAGCACATTAAATGATTCCAAGGGTGACTCAAAAGAGTCGCCCTTTTTTATTACTGTTTTTTTATCCAGTAAAACTTTGCACAAATCTCACTCTATGTAATACTTTAGCCACTTAAAATTACATGGTCTGTTGAGATGGATAAAATAGAAATTAGAGGCGCTCGTACGCATAACCTCAAAGACATTAACCTAACCATACCTCGTGATAAGCTGACGGTTATCACTGGATTATCAGGTTCAGGAAAGTCGTCACTTGCGTTTGATACCCTCTACGCAGAAGGTCAACGTCGTTATGTTGAGTCTTTGTCGGCCTACGCTCGTCAATTTCTATCTCTCATGGAAAAACCCGATGTCGACCACATCGAAGGTTTATCTCCAGCCATCTCCATAGAACAAAAATCGACTTCACATAACCCTCGCTCAACCGTCGGTACTATTACTGAAGTCTATGACTATCTTAGATTACTGTACGCGCGAGTTGGTGAGCCGCGCTGTCCTGATCACAATACCCCTCTTGCAGCACAAACCATCAGCCAAATGGTCGATAAAGTCTTAGAGCTACCGGCTGGTTCAAAGATGATGCTGTTGGCTCCAATAGTCAAAGAACGTAAAGGTGAGCACGTTAAAACGCTTGAGAACCTAGCGGCTCAAGGCTTTATTCGTGCCCGTATTGATGGTGAGACCTGTGATCTGTCCGATCCTCCCACATTGGAGCTGCACAAGAAGCACACCATTGAAGTTGTCGTTGATCGCTTTAAGGTTCGCCCAGATCTTCAACAGCGTTTAGCTGAATCGTTTGAGACAACATTAGAGCTCTCTGGTGGCATCGCCGTAGTCGGTTGGATGGATGATAAAGAACAAGAAGAGATCGTGTTCTCTGCAAACTTCGCTTGTCCAAAATGTGGCTACAGCATGCAAGAACTTGAGCCTCGCCTATTCTCATTCAACAATCCTGCTGGTGCATGTGGTACTTGTGATGGACTTGGTGTTCAACAATATTTTGACCCAAGTCGAGTAATTTTAGATGAGAACCTAAGCATTGCAGAAGGTGCGATAAAAGGCTGGGATCAGAAAAATTATTACTATTTCCAAATGCTGACATCGCTATCAGACCATTATGGTTTTGACCTTTATGCTCCGTTCAACTCTTTACCAAAGAAAACTCAAGAGATCATCCTCAAGGGCTCTGGTAGAACTGAAGTTGAATTCAAATACATCAATGATCGTGGTGATATCCGAGTCAAGCGTCACCCCTTTGAAGGTATTTTAAATACGCTGGAACGCCGTTACCGCGACACTGAATCTAGCGCGGTGCGTGAAGATCTTGCCAAGTACATATCAACGAAGTCATGCTCTAGCTGTGATGGTACGCGTTTAAGATTAGAAGCAAGAAACGTCTTTATTGGCGATACCACACTGCCAGAAATCGTTCAGCTCAGCATTGCTGACGCACTACAATTTTTCCAAGAGTTGAAGTTAGACGGCCAGCGTGGACAAATTGCTGATAAAGTGATGAAAGAGATCAATGATCGTCTGCATTTTTTGGTGAACGTTGGTTTGAATTACCTGAACCTATCACGCAGTGCAGAAACACTGTCAGGTGGTGAAGCGCAAAGAATTCGTCTAGCAAGTCAAATTGGGGCCGGTTTAGTTGGCGTTATGTATGTGCTGGATGAACCATCGATTGGCCTCCACCAGCGTGATAATGAACGTCTACTGCAAACTCTGGTTCACCTAAGAGACTTAGGAAATACCGTACTTGTTGTTGAGCATGACGAAGATGCGATTCGTTGCGCTGACCATGTTATCGATATAGGCCCAGGCGCAGGTGTTCATGGTGGTCACGTGGTCGCTGAAGGCACCATGCAAGACATCATCGAAAATCCGAATTCTTTAACTGGGCAATACCTCAGCGGCGCCAAAGAAATTGCGATCCCCAAACAAAGAACGCCTATCGATAAGAAAAAGGTCGTCGAGATCGTTGGCGCGACTGGGAACAACCTAAAGAATGTCACTGCGACAATCCCTGTAGGCTTGTTCAGCTGTATTACTGGTGTATCGGGATCCGGTAAATCAACACTCATCAATGACACCTTCTTTAAAGTCGCCCACACTCAATTGAACGGTGCAACAACTGCAGTTCCGGCGCAGCACAAAAAGATTAAAGGCTTAGAGCATTTCGACAAAGTAATCGATATTGATCAAAGCCCTATCGGTCGAACACCAAGATCGAATCCTGCAACCTACACTGGTATTTTCACTCCAATTCGAGAGTTATTTGCAGGTACACAAGAATCACGATCTCGTGGCTACAAGCCAGGTCGATTCAGTTTTAACGTTCGTGGTGGTCGTTGTGAAGCGTGTCAGGGAGACGGTGTCATCAAAGTAGAGATGCATTTCTTGCCAGATGTGTATGTACCGTGCGATGTGTGTAAAGGTAAGCGTTATAACCGTGAAACGCTAGAGGTCCGCTACAAGGGGAAAACCATTGACGAAGTTCTAGAGATGACTGTCGAAGATGCTCGAGAATACTTCAACCCTGTTCCTGTTATTGCTCGTAAGCTGCAAACCTTAATGGATGTTGGCCTTTCCTACATTCGCCTCGGACAAGCAGCGACAACCTTATCTGGTGGTGAAGCCCAACGTGTTAAATTGGCACGTGAGCTGTCGAAACGAGATACAGGTAAAACCTTATACATTCTCGACGAGCCAACAACAGGGCTTCACTTCCACGATATTCAACAGCTATTAACGGTACTGCATAGATTACGTGATCACGGCAATACGGTTGTCGTGATTGAGCATAACCTAGACGTCGTCAAAACCGCGGACTGGATCCTAGATCTTGGCCCTGAAGGTGGTCAAGGAGGCGGTGAAATTGTTGCAGAAGGTACTCCTGAAGATGTGGCGTTAGTCGAAGGTTCGCATACGGCTCGCTTCCTTAAACCTATGTTAAATTTGAAGTAGGTGTAAAATAGCGTCCTGCGAGCAGACAGAAAAATGTTAAAGTAACAGAGCTTGTTTCAGAAGGAACAAGCTCTGTTTTTATAAGGTTAGGGATTTATGGCAACAATACACACTAGCGGTACCCAACTAGAAAATCAGGTAACTAAGCTACCACTCAATAAAGCATTTCTGGCCTCTCTAGCTGTTGTATTCTTATTAGCCATGCATTTTTTCATGCCTAACCCAGGAGGCTCAGGCCTTACTTTATCCTTTAATCCAACCACTTGGTTAGCCCTTAGCTTTACGCTGGCGATTGGCTTCTACCAACTTGCTACTAACCGAGTACTCAAGTATTCCAAATTAACGATTGGCTTGTTGATAAGCTGCATCATACTCACACTGCCGATTTTATACAGCAACGCCGCTCCTCAAGGAGCGTCAGGGCGCTTACTTGGATTGTGGGCGGGCTTTACATTATTCGTCGTGCTGCAACAATTTAAGTTCAGCAATAAGCACAAGCAGCGCATATTGTGGTTCATTGTGCTTGCTGTTGTCATACAGGCACTATTTGGCTATGTGCAATATTTCCTATTAGAACCTGGCAACCTATTTGACTACAACACTGCGGCCAATAGACCTTATGGGATATTCCAACAACCGAATGTTATGGCAAGCTTTCTTGCTACAGGTTTTGTGCTGTCAGCTTATCTTTTAGCAAGGCAACCAACTAAATATAATCACCAAATTAGCGAGTCGCTTCTACTTTATTTAACACCAGCCTTAACCGTACCTTTGCTGATCATCATCGCATCACGTACCGGGTGGTTGGCTGCCGTCATTGGGTTTGTATGCATTCTGCCTTATCTATACAAGTTCTCGACCAAGAAACGCTTCTACGGGTGGTGTGCATCAGTGGTAGTCGGTATCGTCGTCGCCTTTTCGGTAATCAGCCTCAGTGCAACTGATAGTTTCGCCAGTAAAAAAGCAAACTTAGAAAGTCCACGAGCTTATACCTTTCCACAAGCGCTCGATATGATGATCGAAAAGCCATTTACCGGTTATGGCTACGGAAAATTCGAATCCGAATACACGCTATACACAGCCCGCCAACATCAACTTAACTCAAATTATCATCCCGGCCTTCCTTCAATGGATCACCCACACAATGAGTTCCTGTTTTGGGGGGTTGAAGGCGGAATAGTACCAATCATCGGGATCTTGATTGCTGCAATGTTGGTGATGTCACGCATAGCAAGCTCAGCGAAAGGAACACGTCTAGCACTACTTGCGCTATTCATACCTATGCTCTTACATTCTCAGCTTGAGTATCCTTTTTACCACTCGGCGATTCACTGGATAACCTTTATCATTTTGATTTACTGGGTCGACCAACGGACTTCTCGCCACTATCAGCAGCCGTTTAGTATCGTAAGTAAAATCCTATTCAGAGTGTCGAGCTTAGTCGTTCCTATCTTGGTGAGTTTTTACATGCTGAGTGCCTTACACACCAATTATGTACTCACTAAATTTGAAATGTCTAAGCCGAAAAACCCGGACATTCTTAAGCAGGTAACGAACCCCGTAGTCTGGAAAGATCGCTATGATTGGGATGTGTACAGTACCTATCTAAATATCGGCCTCTACAAAGCCGATCCTAGCCTGATCCTTCCTTATATAGATTGGTCGTTAGAAATCATAAAGAATAAGCCAAGGCCTGCTTTCTACACCAACCTGATTCTCGCATATCAAGGATTAGGCGATCACAGCAAGGCAGAACAAATTCGCAGTGAAGCGAGCTTCTTGTTCCCAAATCGAGACTTTTCCAAGGTTCAGTATAAGAAGATATCCGAAGCAGAAAACAACATTTCTTCAGCTAAATGACGCCAAGGAATCTAGAGTCATTTTGCTGTAATGACATTTAGCCTATAGCCTAGACACAAAAAAGCGCACATTCTCTCGTGCGCTTTTCTTTTAAACTTCAATTTATTACCGTTATTTTAAAATGTCTTGTAACGCTTTTAAGCACAAAGCGACATTCTCTTTACGAGCACCGTAACCCATTAGGCCGATACGCCACGCCTTACCAGCCAAAGAGCCAAGCCCAGCACCGATTTCAAGATTATACTCTTCTAACAGCTGCGTTCTTATTTTGGCTTCATCAATCCCTTCAGGGAAGTAAAGCGCATTCAATTGAGGTAAGCGACTCTCTTCAGCAACCACAAACTCCAACCCCAAAGCTTCTACGCCAGCTTTAAGTTCTTGGTGCATCGCATAGTGACGAGACCACGCATTGTCTAGGCCTTCATTTTTCAACAAAACCAACGACTCATGCAGAGCATATAGGCTGTTCACGGGCGCAGTGTGGTGATAGCTACGCTTACCTTCTCCACTCCAATAACCTAATACCAAGCTCTGATCCAAGAACCAGCTTTGTACGGGAGCTTGACGTGCTTTCATTTTATCGACAGCACGTTGAGAGAACGTCACGGGAGATAAACCAGGTACACAAGACAGACACTTCTGACTGCCTGAATAAACCGCATCGAGTTGCCATTCATCAACCAACAATGGCACACCACCTAATGATGTCACCGCATCCACAATCGACAATGCATCAAACTGGCGAGCGACTGCGGAAATAGCTTGAGCATCCGATAACGCGCCAGTAGACGTCTCGGCATGCACAAATGCGACAGCAACAGCATCGGGGTTTTCTGCCAATGCCTTTTCTACCTTTTCAACTGAAACGGGCTTACCCCACTCGTCATCAACAAGGATGGCTTCACCACCGCAGCGAACAACATTCTCGCGCATACGCTCACCAAAAACACCGTTACGACAAACAATGACCTTTTCACCAGGCTCAATCAAATTAACAAAACAGGTTTCCATGCCCGCACTGCCTGGAGCAGAAACAGCAATCGTAAATTCATTCTCTGTTTGGAATGCATACTTAAGAAGTTGTTTAAGCTCATCCATCATCGCAATAAATAGCGGGTCGAGGTGACCAATGGTTGGACGGCTTAAGGCCTGTAAAACTTGAGGAGAAATGTCTGAAGGCCCCGGCCCCATTAACGTTCGGTGTGGCGGATAAAAGCTATCGATAGCAGCAGTGAGTGTTAAATTAGACATGTACATCCCTTACGTTAATGTTGTGAACAATCCACCCTAAAGCAAATTGATTACCTCAGCAATTAGCCATAAGTATTGAGGTCAAACCAGTGTCACATAATTGTTAAAATTATTTTTCAATTATCTCACGTTACGGATTGACATTATTTGCGCAAACACGTTCAATGAAATGGCTATCTAGCAGAAGAGGAGCACTGCCCAGGCAGGTGTTTTGTGGAACCGCATTTCCAATACAAAACATTCATGGGGAGCAGTGCCGAGATAATAAAAGGATGCAGGACCTTTATTATCGGTTGAGCGGGCTGAATCCCGTTAACTGTCGCCATTTCTATATGGTGAAGAGCTTCTGAGGTTACTATTCTAATAATTCCTCTCTTTTTTGCTCTAAAACTCTCTTCGAAAAACATCGGACGTTGGATTACCCAACAGTAATTTTATTTTAGGAAATCGTGGGAGATATATCGTGAGTGCATCTAATGTAGCTGGTTCTTTTAATGTCGCTAAGTTTGGTGGAACAAGTGTTGCCAACTTTGAAGCAATGAGCCGTTGTGCTGCCATTATTGAAAACAACTCAAATACGAAACTGGTCGTGAGTAGCGCATGCTCTGGCGTGACTAACCTGCTTGTTGAGCTCGCGAATGGTGTTCAAGATAAAACTCGTCGCCAAAAACTAGTGACACAGTTAACCGACATTCATAATACGATTCTTGCTCAGCTAGCTGACCCAATTAACATTGAAAAAGATGTGCACTGTATTCTGGATGATATTGCGAGCGCTGCAGAAGCGGCATCATTCCAAGCCAGTACCAAACTCACCGATCACCTAGTGGCATGTGGCGAACTGATGTCGACACATATTCTGACTCAGATCATTCGTGAACGTGGGACACCCGCTGTTCGTTTTGATATCAGAGAAGTGATGCGCACCAATGATGACTTCGGTAAAGCAGAACCACAATTAAAAGATATTGCAGCTTTAGCACAGCAGAAATTGATTCCACTATGCCAACAGCAAGTTGTCGTTACCCAAGGCTTTATCGGTGCCGATAGCGAAGGTAACACCACAACGTTAGGTCGTGGCGGCAGTGATTATTCTGCTGCACTAATTGCGGAGTCGGTACAAGCGATTGGCTTAGAAATTTGGACTGATGTTCCAGGCATCTACACCACAGATCCACGCATCGCATCGAAAGCATCTCCTATCCCAGAGATCAGCTTCAGTGAGGCATCTGAGATGGCAAACTTTGGCGCAAAAATATTACACCCTTCAACTCTGGTTCCTGCACTACGCCATCAAATCCCTGTTTTTGTCGGCTCATCAAAAGCACCAGAGCTTGGTGGAACATGGATTCGTCAACAAGTTGAAAGCTCTCCTCTGTTCAGAGCGCTTGCCCTACGCTGCAACCAAACCATGGTTACGCTACGCAGCGCTAACATGTTCCATGCCTATGGTTTTTTGGCAAAGGTATTCGAGATCCTGGCTAAACATAAGATCTCAGTCGATCTAATTACGACCTCAGAGATCAGTGTCTCACTTACTCTCGATCAAACCGATACCTCTGGTGGTGCTCCTGAGTTACCTGAAGCCGCTCGCCTTGAGCTTGAAGAGTTGTGTTCCGTAGATATTGAGCACGACCTATGCCTTGTTGCTCTTATTGGTAACAACATGAGCGAAAGCAAAGGCTATGCAAAGCAGGTATTCGGCACTCTAGAAGATTTCAACCTACGTATGATTTGTTACGGAGCAAGCCCACACAACCTATGCTTCTTACTAAATGAATCTGTGTCTAAGTTGGCGATTCAAAAACTTCATCAAGAGTTATTTGAGTAGATAGTCCGTTTATCATCGACAGATAAATAACTAAATTACAGATACAAAAAGGGTTGTTATTAAGCAACCCTTTCTCTTTTTTACGTTACGAATCAAAGCTCGTTATAGATTCAAACTAGTTAATGTTTGGGCCTAACCACTTCTCAGCTTCCAACATATCCCAACCTTTACGGTCGGCATAACTATCCACTTGATCCTGTTGAATCTGTGCAATCGCAAAGTATCGGGCATCAGGATGTGAGAAATACATACCAGACACTGAAGCACCCGGCCACATTGCGTAGCTCGTCGTTAGTGACATGTCGATCGCTTTTTCAACGTCCATCAATTCCCACAACGTGCCTTTCTCTGTATGTTCTGGGCAAGCAGGGTAACCCGGAGCTGGACGAATACCTTGGTATTTCTCTCGAATCAAATCGTCGTTAGACAAATTCTCATCTGGCGAGTAGCCCCAGATATCCTTTCTCACTTCTTTATGCAGATACTCCGCGAACGCTTCAGCCAATCGGTCAGCAACCGCCTGAATCATAATTGCGTTGTAGTCATCGCCTTTCGCTTTGTATTCATCAGCCAGCTCACGTTCGCCGATACCACCAGTCACTGCAAAGCCACCAATCCAGTCCGCTTTACCGCTATCTTTCGGCGCAATGTAATCAGACAAACAGTAGTTAAAACCTTTTGGCTTCTCGGTTTGCTGACGAAGGTTGTGTAAAACCTTTAACACTTCAGTACGAGATTCATCGGTATACACTTCGATATCATCGCCAACGCTGTTAGCAGGGAACATCGCACACATCCCACGAGCTTCAAGTAATTTCTCTTTCTGTACTCGATCCAATAAATCGTTGGCATCTTTGAATAAGCGTTTCGCTTCCTTGCCCACTTCTTCATGATTAAGAATTGCAGGGTATTTACCGACCAATGACCATGTCATAAAGAATGGAGTCCAGTCGATGTACTGACGCAAAGTTGCCACATCAAAATCATTAAAGATGTGAACTCCCGGTTTAGCGGGTGCCGGTGGCGTGTAAGCATCCCAATCGATAGCTACTTTATTAGCACGTGCTCTTTCAAGAGTGACCGGTTTAGTACGAGGCTTCTTACGATTATGCTGATCGCGAACGCGATCGTAATCAATATCCAACTTCTCAACAAATGCAGGTTTCAATTCGTTAGATAGCAACGAAGTACACACACCCACCGCACGTGAAGCATTGTTTACGTAGACCACAGGCTCAGAGTAGTTCTGTTCAATCTTAACGGCTGTATGCGCTTTAGATGTGGTAGCTCCACCGATGAGAAGAGGCAGTTTAAAGCCTTGTCTTTCCATTTCTTTCGCAACATGCACCATCTCATCCAGGGAAGGAGTGATCAAACCCGAAAGGCCAATGATATCGACGTTTTCTTCCTTAGCGACCTTAAGGATTTTTTCACATGAAACCATCACGCCTAAATCGATAATTTCGTAGTTATTACACTGCAAGACAACGCCCACAATATTTTTGCCAATATCGTGAACATCGCCTTTTACGGTCGCAAGTAAGATTTTTCCGTTAGTTGCACCTACGTCTTTGGTTGCATTGATAAATGGCTCTAGATGGGCTACCGCTTGCTTCATCACACGTGCAGATTTCACCACTTGAGGAAGGAACATCTTACCTTCACCAAAGAGGTCACCAACCACATTCATACCATCCATTAATGGGCCTTCTATCACCTCGATAGGGCGAGAGGCATTAACACGAGCTTCTTCGGTATCTTCAACAATAAAGTCGGTAATACCTTTAACTAAAGAATGCTCTAAGCGTTTTTCTACTGGCCAGGTACGCCACTCTAAAGCAGATTTATCTTCAACCTTTCCAACTGCACGCTCTAGATATTCAGTTGCGATATCTAGCAAGCGCTCAGTGGAATCATCTCGGCGGTTTAGAACCACATCTTCAACGGCTTCACGTAAATCCTCAGGGACATTATCGTAAATCTCTAATTGCCCAGCATTTACGATGCCCATATCCATACCGTTTTTAAAGCAGTGGTATAGGAATACTGCGTGGATAGCCTCACGAACGTAGTTATTACCTCGGAATGAGAACGAAACATTCGATACACCACCAGAAATCATCGCATGAGGTAAGTCTCGTTTGATGTCCCCTACAGCTTCAATGAAATCGACCGCATAGTTGTTATGCTCATCAATACCTGTCGCCACAGCAAAAATGTTCGGGTCAAAAATAATATCTTCAGGTGGGAAGCCCACTTCATCAACCAGAATATTGTAGGCATTAGTACAAATCTCAACCTTACGCTCTCGAGTATCAGCTTGGCCAACTTCATCGAACGCCATCACGATAACGGCTGCACCATATCGGCGAACCAGTTTCGCTTGTTCGACAAACTTCTCTTTCCCTTCCTTCAATGAGATCGAGTTAACGATGCCTTTACCCTGAATACATTTCAGACCCGCTTCAATCACTTCCCATTTTGAAGAGTCGACCATGACTGGCACTTTCGAGATCTCAGGCTCAGACGCACATAGATTAAGGAATTTAACCATACACGCCTCAGCGTCTAGCATCCCTTCATCCATGTTGATATCGATAATTTGAGCGCCATTCTCAACTTGCTCTCGAGCCACACTCAAAGCTTCATCATATAGCTCTTCTTTGATAAGGCGCTTAAAGCGAGCAGAGCCCGTAACGTTAGTTCGCTCACCCACGTTAACAAACAGAGATTCCTTGGATATCGTCAATGGCTCTAAACCAGAGAGACGACAAGAGACGGGTAAATCTGGTAATTGGCGCGGTGTCACACCTTCAACAGCTTCTGCCATTTGGCGTATATGTTCTGGCGTTGTACCACAACATCCACCAATTAAGTTCAAGAAGCCACTTTCAGCCCATTCCTTAACGTGTTCAGCCATATCTTCTGGAGACAAGTCATATTCACCGAATGCATTAGGTAAACCTGCATTAGGGTGAGCGGAAACATTGCATTCTGAAATACGAGACATTTCACCAACGTATTCACGCAGTTCGTCAGGACCTAATGCACAGTTCAATCCAAATGAGATAGGTTTTACATGACGAAGGGCATTATAGAAGGCTTCTGTTGTTTGTCCGGAAAGCGTTCGACCAGATGCATCTGTGATAGTACCGGAGATCATAACCGGTAAAATGATACCTACTTCTTCAAAGACAGATTCAACCGCAAAAGCACACGCTTTCGCGTTTAACGTATCGAAGATAGTTTCAATAAGAATTAAGTCTGAACCGCCCTTGATAAGCGCACGAGTCGATTCAGAGTAAGCGTCAACAAGTTCATCAAAGCTAACATTACGATAGCCCGGATCATTAACATCTGGGGAGAGAGAACAAGTTCGGTTAGTTGGACCTAACACACCCGCCACGAAACGGGGTTTATCAGGAGTCTTCACTGTCCATTCATCTGCTGCTTCACGAGCCAACTTAGCAGCAGCATAGTTAATTTCTTCGCTAAGACTTTCCATATCATAGTCGGCCATAGCGATGGTTGTAGCGTTAAAGGTATTGGTCTCGAGGATATCAGCACCGGCTTCCAAATACTCCATATGGATATCTTTGATAAGCTTAGGTTGTGTAAGTACCAAAAGGTCGTTGTTACCTTTTAAGTCACTATGCCAATCAGCAAATCGCTCACCGCGATAGTCTTGCTCTTCCAATTTATAATCCTGAATCATGGTACCCATGCCACCATCAATCAGTAAAATTCGTTGCTTCAACAGAGCGTCAATCTTTTGCCTTACATTACTTCCCACGATACAACCTCATTCCTTTAATTATCTCTCCATCCTACCACACATTCGAAAGGAGTCTAGACGTCTAAAACATGAAGTAAATAACCAAGTCATGACAAAAAAATGTTTGCTATTTGAGCATGAGAGAACGAGAATTAATATTCATATTTTGTTACATATTGGAATCCCAATGTCGGTCTATTACACCTTATGCTTCTTGTCCGCTGCAGCCATGCTTATTGCTTTCGTTAATACCAAAATTGGTAAAATGCAGACAACCATCGCCATCACAGCTGGCTCAATGATGCTATCTCTATTGATTATCATTGCGGGACAAAACAATTGGTTCCAATTGGCTGACATCGCTTCAGAAACCGTTGCCAGTATCAACTTTGAAGACTTCCTCCTAAAAGGAATACTGGGATTCTTACTTTTTGCAGGTGGTTTGGGGATTAAGTTACCTAATCTAAAAGATCAGAAATGGGAAATAACGGTACTCGCTCTTGGTGCTACACTGTTTTCGACATTCTTTATTGGCTTTGTACTTTATGGGTTTTGTCAATTTATCGGTATTCAATTTGACCTAATTTATTGCTTACTGTTTGGTTCTCTAATATCTCCAACCGATCCAATAGCTGTATTAGCAATAGTGAAGAAGCTCGATGCTCCCAGACGAATCTCTACTCAAATCGAGGGAGAATCTCTATTCAACGATGGTTTTGGCCTAGTTATCTTCGTAACCCTATTTACCATTGCGTTCGGCACAGAAGCTCCGACTGTAGGTAGCGTGACCATGTTATTCGTCCAAGAGGCGATTGGCGGTATCGTCTACGGATTTGTTCTAGGTTTGATATTCCACTATCTAATCAGCAACACCGATGACCACTCGATGGAGTTGCTATTAACCATCGGTATTCCTACAGCTGGTTATGCTTTTGCAGAGGTTCTGCATGTATCTGGACCATTAGCAATGGTGGTATCTGGTATCATGATAGGCAACTGGACACGCTTCATCGGATTTTCTAAGGAAAGTGAGGATCACCTAGACCATTTCTGGGAATTAATAGATGAGTTCTTAAATGGCGTACTATTCTTATTGATTGGTATGTCTATGCTGCTATTCAAGTTCCACCAAGAAGATTGGATTTTGATGGCGTTCGCAGTCCCTCTAGTATTGAGTGCACGCTATCTAAGTGTTTTCTTGTCTTATATTGGATTTAAACGCTTTAGAACTTACAACCCATGGTCGACTAAGATTCTAACTTGGGGTGGTCTACGCGGAGGCTTAGCTCTAGCTATGGCACTTTCAATCCCTTCAGGTATCTGGGTGATTGAAGACAAAGCAATAGATGTTAAAGAGATAATCCTCGTTATGACCTATGCTGTTGTTGTGTTCTCTATTCTGGTTCAAGGATCAACAATCACTCCAATGATAGAAAAAGCGAAACAAGCTGAGAAAGAATTGGATTAATACCTAAAAATATAAACGAAGGTCGCTTAGTAGAAGCGGCCTTTTTTGTACCTGTGTCCATCAACAAGCACGCCTCTCTAGCCTACAAGTTGCTCCCTTATCTCTGACCACTACTTTAGTCATGATTGCTATCTGCAATCACGACTCTTGGTCGTACCTAACGCTTCCAAACAGGCCAACAAGCAACCACCAGTTTGAGTGCATTCGAGCGAAGATAAACACAAAGCATTTACGGAAATAAATTAAGTAAAGATACATGGCCTTCTTTTCAAGTGAAGTATTGAAAGCATAATAAAGTGTAGAAAGAGAACCACGATCGAAGAGGAATTGTAATTAGAGTTAAAGCTTCGCACACCAATGTTCTAGAACCGAAACTTCTCTATAGAACATCTGATGCAGTAGCAAGAAGGGTCTAGTCTTTCTACCGGGGCGTGCAGTCTAGCTCCTTAAATATGCCAGAGGAGGACTGAGTCGGCACTCCGGAGATTCAACCAGATTGGTAAGTTAGGAGGACGCCTAGTTCTCCCAACATTGCTTCGAAGAAGCAACAGACGTAAAAAGCCCTAGCATTTCTGCTGAGGCTTTGTATGTGGCAGGAGTAGAAGTTTAGACTCCCAACACGCGCTATTTTGGCAAACCGGAGAATCCGCTGCTTTGCTAATGGCGCATAATTAGCTTCAGAAAGCAAAAAGGCTCTAGCATTTCTGCTAGAGCCTTAAATATGGCAGGGGTGGAGAGATTCGAACTCCCAACACGCGGATTTGGAATCCGCTGCTCTGCCAATTGGAGCTACACCCCTATTTCAGTTTTAAAGAGCTGAACCTCTGAATAAGTGGCGGAGTGGACGGGACTCGAACCCGCGACCCCCGGCGTGACAGGCCG
>NZ_JBGOOU010000036.1:0-57447 GCF_041439815.1 Vibrio sp. 1F279
TGTCACGCCGGGGGTCGCGGGTTCGAGTCCCGTCCACTCCGCCACTTATTAGAAAAGCCCTGCTAGAAATAGCAGGGCTTTTTTACATCTCAATAAAAGTGTTTTGCCCTTCGGCCGAGTGAGTCCTACAAAGGGTTTGCCAGAAGTCCACAATCCCATCCATTCCGCTACTTATTAGAAAGCCTAGTCTGACGACTAGGCTTTCGTCGTTTCTGGGGTATGTATTTTAACTCTTGGCTTTGGCTTCCGTAAAAGGTTGTTTTGGCTAGTAATCGTTGAATCGACGATTGATTAGAAAGCTATGCTAAGCAATAGCCGGGCTTTGCGATCTAACATGACAAATTGATATTAATTAATAAGTTAGCAGGAGTTCTCTAAGTGGCTGTGGCTTCTTAATTACTTCTGTTGAGTGATTAAGCCGCGCTTTAAACTTCGGAGTTTTATTGTGTCTCAGCATTGATTTCGTCTAGAGTCTGAAACTCCGCTGCTATACATTCACTTCTTCAATCTTAAACTAAGCTATCTGATCGTTATTCCTTCAAAAATCTATATAAAGGTTGTCAGTCAGCTCAAATGGATTCTAAACAGCTTGTTTTATAATTGGCTAAAACTGCATACGGATAGCTCTAAAGTATCCCTCAGTGTTTTTTAGGAAACCTTGCGGGTGATTTCATGAGGATTTAACCTCATGACTTAAAATCAGTACTTATAAAGCATTAATAGCATTTGAAATCCAATGATCAAGATGTGTGACTTATGGATTGTTCCGAGCTAGGCAGGCCTTATTAAAAATGGACGGTGCTTCGGTCAGCAATAAGCTGGGTGTGGAGAAGGGATCTGGATGGAAGACTTTTACTACCATCTCTAGTGTTTGCTTATTGGTACTGAGGAAGTTATCGAAGGTAAACAGTAGATACAAAAAAGCCGATGCTTGGCATCGGCTTCATGTTAGTTGTGTCAGTTTAAGCTGGTTGAACGAGAGCGAGTGCCTTGCGAGAAACTTCGTGAGCAGCCTTCGTTAAGTTTTGCTTTTCTAGTGCATCAGATAAGTATCCGTAATCTGATACGTTTGAGCGAAGTGCTAGTGCTTTCTCGAAGTGGGTTTGTGCTTCTGACCACTTCTGTTCTCTTAGGTAGAACTGAGCCAATGCGCTGTGTGCTTCGGCATTGCCACCATCTTTACTGATGGCGCGCTCTAGCATCACAACGACTGGGTGGTGATCGGCAAGGTTAAGCTCTGGAAGCAACATGTAGAGCTCATTTGAACCACTCTTCGCAATGTTTTCTTTGATCACAGTGAAGGCTTCTGAGTCAGCTTTACGAGCGATCAGTTGCTTCACAAAGCAGGAAACAAGGTGAGAGCTTTGTTTCTGCTTTCTTGAAAGCTTGTTCCAATGGCTGATTAAACCTTCGCTACCTTGCTGCTGTGCCACATCGTGAAGCAAGCCGCATTGTGCTTTTTGTTCTAACTCAACTTGCTCATCAGCCGTAAGAAGCTTGTTTTTGGCTAGCTTAGGCGTTAACTCTAGTAATGGTTGCCAGAGTTTAAGCTGCATGTAGGTGGCTTTTAGTAGGCCAAGTACAGCGGTGTTATTAGGATATGTACCTTTTAAGGTCGAAAGTGTATCGAATGCGGCTTCGTAGTTCGACTCACTGATTTGTTGTTTTGCTTTAGTTAGCTCAACGGCTAGTAGAGAGTCCTCTTGCTGGCTAGCAAGTTCGATGTATTTATCACGCTCACTCGTATTACCTTGTTCATGGGCAGCTTGAGAAGCGACTAAATAACAAAGCAGAGGCATGTCGTGATGATTAGCCCAGCGAGTTACTTTCCTCTCTGCGCCTTTCCAATCACCTTCAAGAAGTTTGATGATGCCTTCATTGGTATAACGACGAGAACGTTTTAGTTTACGAACACTGAACCAGTTCCAAGTCGTCGAGCTTGCGTACATAAGCTTTTTGAATAGGTACTCCAAGCCGAATAGAGCAGCTAGAAGAGCAATGACAAAAATAACCAGTGTTGTCACGCTCATCTCAATGGTCTTATTTGCTATCGAGATCAGGACATAACCTTGCTGACCTGAGAACTGGGTACCGACAACTAATCCGGCACCTAGAACGAGAAAAAGAAAAATCCAGCGAATCATTATTTCTCCTCCGTGGTCATAACGGTCACTTCACGACGTAGGCGCTCACGTATAACATCTGACAACTCATTTTGAGACTCAAGTTTTACAGGGTATTTCACAGAGATATTCTGCTCACTTAACTGTTTAATCGCCTTCTCAAATTCGATCACTGAGTTGTTATCTTGGTTCAGGTACGCTTTCGACCACTCGCTAGCGGTATTAAGTGCTGCACTGTAGACATCACCTTGCTCTTTGTAGACAGCACGAATTGCGGTCTCTAATTTACCCTTGATATTCTCACGTAGGTAGAAGTGTTGCTCAGGAGAGAGTAGAGGGATGACTTCACCATCACGACTACGGAAGGTGATGAAGTTTTCTGAGAAGTCTTTCATCGACGTCATCAGGTTGTTCTGCCAATCATTAATATCTTTTGATACCGCTTTTTTCTCAACAACTGCAGCTTCTGGAAGAATTGCATTGGCAAGCGGTAGCGTATCGACTTGCTGTTGTAGGCTTGTGATGCGTAAAACTAAGCCATCGCGGTCGATAAGAGGGATAGTGCGAAGCTTAGTAATGTCATTGGTCATTGATTGGCGCAGTGATACTAAGCTTGGGTCATTTAGTGCGGCGATACGTTGATCGGCGCTTTCCATTAGTTTGGTTGCGCTAACGGCATCATGCTCAAGGAACAATTTACGACCTGCTAGTTTTACTAGGTAATCGGCCTCAGCAAGCAACCAGTCATTTGGTCGACGGCCTTTAACGTCAGCTACTGCTAACTGCAGGCTTTGAATACTCTTTTGTTGCTGGGATTGTACGACCTGAGTTTTCTCCACTGCGTGAGAAGCTTCTTGGATAGTCTCTTGCTTGATGGTTTGCAGGTCTTTATTTACTGCAGATTGGGTATTTTGCAGTTGTGTTTGAAGAGCAGCGATTTGAGTTGAGTACTCAGCGCTCTTTTGCTGCATTTGAAATGCGATGCCGCCACTGAAAATAATAGAAATAGCGATCGCAATAGCGCCTAGTTTGACACCGCGCTTACCTTGTTTTTCTGCTTTCTCGATTTGCTCTTTATGCTCAGCTTGAGGTTGTTCACTTTGAACCGTATTTGACGCAGAGGCATCAAGTTTTTGTTCAGGCTGTTTTGTCTCTGTAGATTCAGCTTTTTCGTTTTCAACAACTACTGGCTGAGTGTCTTGTTTCTTTTCAGGTTCAATATGCTCATTATTTTTTTTGCTTGTCATGCTTATTTCCTGTTTCTAGCTAGGGCCGGAGAGCAGCCAGTAATATTTGGTTCGTAGCACTTTGAGTATTGGTCACGTTCGAGAAACCGAGTTGTTGTGCTCGTTCTACTATGCGCTGGCTTGGGACAAATAGTTGTCTCGTTGAAAGCCAAGCCAAATACTCATCAGGGGTAATTGAGCAGAGATACTCCAATTGTTCCTGACTAGTGATGACAACTTTGGACGTTTTTTTGTTTATCCATGTTTGATAGATATTGTGATCGTTAATGGGAATATATTCTCTACGGTAGGTCTCACAATAAGAGACTTGTGCACCTCGATTGAGTAGAGAATCTCTAATGAGCTCACGCCCACCATTTCCACGCAGTATCAAAATGGATTTATTATCTACGCCATTAAGTTCAGTAAGTTTGAGAAGATGTTCACTATCACTCACTTTGGGATAGTTTACTTTTTGTTTACTAACTTTGCTTAAAACGTGCGCAGTTTTTTGACCAACACCAAGATAAAGCGGCGAAGTTGGCCAAATAGATGAAGTTTTCGAAAGGATGTTTTGGGCAGCGGTCACGGCGTGGTGACTGACTGCAATAATGATATCGCTGTTATTAAGCTGGGTGCTTAAATCCGATGAGTGTGGATTATCAACGATACGAATAAGCGGATGATGGATTGCTTGAATCCCTTCATCCGCTAGTTGTTGGCAAAGCGATTGTCCCTCTGAACCGGGACGAGTCACCAACACTGTCATGATTATTCTTGATCAGCGTAGAGCTTGGTTAAGATTTCTCTCGCGCCATCATCCAGCAATTGATTTGCCAGAGTAACGCCAAGTGCTTCTGCATCTTTGCGAAGGCCAGAGATCTCACCACGAACCATTTTAGAACCATCTGGTTCGCCTACTAATGCACGTAGCCAGATATTATCGCCATCTAATAATGAGTAGCTACCGATAGGAACCTGACAACCACCTTCTAGAGTTAGGTTCATTGCACGTTCGCATAGCACACGATCGGCTGTGTCTTTGTGGTTCAGTGGCTCAAGAAGCTTGATTAGACGTTCATCATCTAGACGACACTCAATACCAACAGCGCCTTGCCCTACAGCAGGTAGAGACTGTTCAGGTTCGATAAAGCTACGGATACGTTCTTCTAGCTCTAATCGCTTAAGGCCAGCTGCCGCCAGCACGATAGCATCGTATTGACCATCGTCGAGTTTACCTAGACGAGTACCAACGTTGCCACGCAGTTCTTTGATGATGAGATCTGGGCGGTATTCTAGCAACTGACATTGACGACGCAGGCTGCATGTACCTACGACAGCACCTTGTGGTAACTCATCGATGTTGTTGTAAGTATTTGATACGAAAGCATCACGAGGATCTTCGCGCTCACAAATCGTTACTAGACCTAGACCTTCAGGGAAGTCGACCGGTACGTCTTTCATTGAGTGAACCGCTAGGTCAGCACGACCTTCTAGCATTGCTACTTCAAGTTCTTTAACGAACAGCCCTTTACCGCCTACTTTAGCAAGTGGCGTGTCTAGGATGATGTCACCTTTGGTCACCATAGTTACCAACTCAACCTCTAAACCAGGGTGAGCAGCTTGCAGTGCATCCCTTACAAAGTATGCCTGCCAAAGGGCAAGAGGGCTTTTTCTGGTCGCGATACGGATTGGTGCTGAATTTGTCATGGTGTTTCCGATATAGGTTCTGTAATAGGCTAATCCTACCATTGTGAGGCGAAAATTCTTACTGTTTGATCATTCGATACTTTGATAGCAGAGGGAATTTCATGAGTTCACCAAAATAGTGTGATTGGTATCTCATTTGAAACATGGGCTATTATTAGAAATAGTCAATAAAGAGGACACTACGGCGCCGCGAGTTTTACTTTCAGTCATCAAGGGATTCGTAAGTATGACGGCGTCCTTTGCTTTACCGATAAGGGTAAAAGTGTTAAATTGATCACGTTTTGTTGCTGCTTTCGTTCAGTAACTAAACAGAAGTACACTTAATCTCAAACCAAGGACTTACCTTGCAGGCTTACACTCAAACTTTGATTCAACGATTAGACAATCTAAATCAGCAGCGCATTGATCGTGCGTTGGCGTTGATGAATGTGCAGGGCCAGCGAGTTTTTAACCTTATCCCCGCGCTGCTTCATTTCAATCATCCGATGATGCCTGGTTATTATGACCAACAAGTTCCTTTTGGAATTCGTAGCTTCACGCTTAATGAATTCCAAAAGCAATTTGTCTCTGATACTGAATTAACTCTGGGCGGAAAACTTACCGAGGCCGATGAACCAGCAATCTTGGGCTTGTACACCATGGGCAGTACTTCGTCTATTGGTCAAAGTACCTCAAGTGATCTTGATATCTGGGTGTGTGTATCTCCAGATATGGATGGCGCATCTCGCGATAGCCTGACCAATAAATGTCTGCTTATTACTGATTGGGCTGAAACCTTAGGGGTTGAAGCGAACTTCTTTTTGATGGATGAAGAGCGTTTCCGCTCGAATCATTCTGAAGAGATGACCGGTGATAACTGTGGTTCTTCACAGCACTTACTACTGCTTGATGAGTTCTACCGCTCAGCCGTTCGTTTGGCTGGCCAGCGTTTGTTGTGGCAAATCATCCCGCCAGAAATGGAGGAGTGCTACGACGAGTATGTCCAAGGTTTATGTAACGATGGTTATCTTGATTGCTCGCAGTGGATCGATTTCGGCAAGCTGAACAGTATTCCTGCTGAAGAGTACTTTGGTTCAAACCTATGGCAGCTCTATAAGAGTATCGACTCACCGTATAAATCGGTGTTGAAGGCGATCCTGTTAGAAGCTTATTCATGGGAATACCCAAACACCCAGCTTCTTAGTATTGACACCAAGCGTCGTTTCTTCGCAGATGAACCTGATCTGTATGGCATGGATAGCTACTATCTGATGCTTGAGAAGGTAACTCGCTACCTAGAACGTATCAACGACCATACTCGATTGGATTTGGTGAGACGCTGCTTCTATCTTAAGACCCACGAGAAGTTGTCACGAGATGCGGGTATTGGTTCTGTCGCATGGCGTCGTGAAGCCTTAACCGAGATGACTAAATCTTGGAACTGGGGACATGAAACCATTGCTGAGCTCGACAACCGCCGTAACTGGAAGGTTGAGCAGGTTAAAGTGGTGCACCATGCGCTGCTTGATGCCTTGATGCTGAGCTATCGTAATCTGATTCAATTTGCACGTCGTAACGACATCACTTCAGCTATCAGCCCGCAAGATATCAGTATCTTGGCACGTAAGCTTTATGCTGCGTTTGAGGTGTTGCCAGGCAAAGTGACGCTACTGAATCCACAAATATCCCCGGATCTCCATGAGCCTGATTTGAGCTTTATCGAAGTTCGTCAGGGTCAGTCAAATAAAGCGGGTTGGTACTTGTACAAACAGCCTTTGATTGCACATCGCATTCTCGGTCAGCCTTCACTTGAACACCATGAGTACTTGAGTAAATTGGTTGCTTGGTCGTTCTTTAATGGCCTAATTACAGAGTCGACGCGTTTGCACTCTGTGGTTCGAGATGCTCATATTGATATCGATAAATTTTATCAAATGGTGAGCGATCTACGTAATACCTTCTCTTTGCGTAAGCGTCGTCCGAGTATGCAGGCACTGGCGAGCCCGTGTGAGATCAGTCAACTGGCGATGTTCATCAACTTTGAAAATGACCCGACGTCTGAATTAAGTGGTCGCGCATTAAAAGTGGATCTTAAGAATGCCGATATTTTCAGTTTTGGTGAAGAAGGTAAGAGTTTAGTTGGCAGTGTCGATCTGGTTTATCGGAACTCTTGGCATGAAGTTCGTACACTTCATTTCCAAGGCGAAACCGCGATGTTGGACGCGCTGAAGACGGTACTGGGTAAAATGCACCAGGATGCGTTGCCGCCAGAGTCGGTCGATGTGTTCTGTTACAGCAAAAACCTACGCGGTGTGATGCGTAATATGGTGTATCAACTGCTTGCCGAGTGTATCGACTTGCGATTAAAACCAATTGAGCCAGAGAAACGTCGCCGATTTAAAGCAATTCGCCTGGCAAACAAAATGTTTGGTCTGTTCTTTGAACGTCGTGGCGTTTCGGTACAGATGTTGGAAAACTCGGTCGATTTCTATCGGAGTATCTCAACCAACAAGTTGAAGGGTTCTCCTTTACTGATGCTTGATAAAGAACAGGAGTATCAGCTACCAGAAGTGGTTGATGGTTTTGCGAGTGAAGGTTTAATTCAATTTTTCTTTGAGGATACCGACAAAGGTTTCAATATTTATGTATTGGACGAGTCGAATCAGGTTGAGGTATATCACCAGTACAGCGGTGAAAAAGATGAGATGATCGCAAGCGTGAATTCTTTCTACACTTCAGTAAAAGATGAGTCGAAGGTGTCGTCTAAGTTGATTAACTTTAACCTACCTCAGTACTACCAAATTGTTCACCCTGAAGAAGGTAACTCTTATGTGGTGCCATATCGTAACGATGCGACTTTAGCTTCTCGGAGCTCAAAGATAGTCAATATCTAATCTTACCAAGACTGATTGATATTAAAAAAGGAGTGATTGATTCACTCCTTTTTAGTTTTTCTTACAAATGATTAGGCCCAATTAATCTCTTCATCTGCGTGCTTTTCGCACTCTTCTTTGACCATCTCAAACAACGCCATGCCCGTCTTTGAACATGTCCACTTGTCGTCAACTAGCTTGAAGTGAAAGCCGCCAGATTTAGACGCTAACCAGATCTCACGCATTGGTTCTTGGCGATTGATGATAATTTGGCTGCGGTTTTCAAACTCCAACGTCATTACGTTACCAGTCACTTCATAATCAATATCTGCCTCTGATTCATCGATCGCTTCTTCGATGTTTTGCATCTGTATATCGACCAGCTTATGAAATTCAGTCTCGTTCATCCTTTCTATCCTATTGCTTTTCCTGAGTGTGGTGCGATTATAGGGGGCATTGAGTTAATAATCACGATGTGCAAAATGAAAAAACTAATTACCGCTTTGTTTATGGTGTCCGTTATTGGACTTTCTGGTTGTGGTCAAACGGGTCCTTTGTATGATCCTGATGAAGTTCAACAGACTGAACAATCACAATAAGTGAAACACGCAGAAATCGTTATTTATAAGGGATAAGAACTTTGGATTACTTCAACTATCAGGAAGATGGCCAGCTTTGGGCTGAGGACGTCGCACTTTCACAACTAGCAGAGCAATATGGTACACCGCTGTATGTATATTCTCGTGCCACATTAGAACGTCACTGGAACGCATTTGACTCATCGGTAGGTGAGCACCCGCATTTGGTGTGTTACGCCGTTAAAGCTAACTCGAATCTAGGTGTGTTGAATACCTTAGCTCGTTTGGGTTCTGGTTTTGACATCGTTTCTGGTGGTGAGCTAGAGCGTGTGGTTGCTGCAGGTGGCGATCCGGCGAAAGTTGTTTTCTCTGGTGTCGGCAAAACAGCCGCAGAAATGAAGCGAGCGCTTGAGTTGAACATTAAATGTTTCAACGTAGAGTCTGAGCCAGAACTGGAGCGACTGAATAAAGTGGCCGGTGAACTTGGAGTTAAAGCGCCGATTTCACTGAGAATCAACCCTGATGTTGATGCCAATACTCACCCTTATATCTCTACGGGTCTGCGTGATAACAAGTTTGGTATCGCCTTCGATCGTGCTCCTGCTGTTTATGCGTTTGCTAAAACACTCGATAACTTGTCTATCCATGGTATTGATTGCCATATCGGCTCTCAGTTAACGGATATCGAACCTTTCATCGATGCCACTGATCGCTTGCTTGCGTTGATCGATCAACTACGAGCTAACGATATCAACATCAAGCATCTTGATGTTGGCGGTGGTTTGGGGGTGGTTTATCGTGATGAATTACCACCACAGCCCTCTGACTACGCGAAAGCCTTGTTGGCTCGCCTAGACAATCATTCTGATCTAGAGCTGATTTTCGAGCCAGGAAGAGCGATTGCGGCTAACGCTGGTGTATTATTAACAAAAGTCGAGTTCCTTAAGCCAACAGAGCATAAGAACTTTGCCATTATCGATGCGGCAATGAACGACCTGATGCGCCCTGCACTTTACCAAGCTTGGCAAGATATTGTTCCAGTTAGCCCGCGTCAGGGTGAAGCTGTGACTTACGATTTAGTTGGCCCTATATGTGAAACGGGTGACTTCCTAGGTAAAGATCGTGACCTTGTTCTTGAAGAGGGCGATTTATTGGCTGTTCGTTCAGCAGGTGCTTATGGCTTCGCTATGTCATCTAACTACAACACTCGTTCGCGTGCGGCAGAAGTGATGGTTGATGGCGATAAAACTCATTTGGTTCGTCAGCGTGAAGAGCTTACGAGTCTGTGGGAACTTGAAAACATTCTTCCGGAGTAATTTTAAGCGTTATGCACTTCCACTTTTCTAAAATGCATGGTTTGGGCAATGATTTCATGGTCGTGGACTGCATTACTCAAAATATTTTCTTTTCTCCAGATTTGATCCGTCGTTTGGCGGATCGTCACACTGGTGTGGGTTTTGACCAGCTACTTGTAGTTGAAGCTCCCTATGATCCTGAAACTGACTTCCATTATCGCATATTTAATGCAGATGGCAGTGAAGTTGAGCAGTGTGGCAATGGTGCACGTTGTTTTGCTCGATTCGTTCGCATGAAAGGCTTAACGAATAAGTACAGCATCAACGTGAGCACCAAGAAAGGGAAAATGGTTCTTAAGATTGAAGACAATGATTTAATCACTGTCAACATGGGTATTCCTGAGTTCGAACCGGGCAAGATTCCATTTAAGGCGAAGCAGCCAGAAAAGACGTATATCCTAAGAACGGATGTACACACCTTGTTCTGTGGTGCTGTTAGCATGGGTAACCCACATGTGGTTACCGTAGTTGATGACGTCGATACAGCAGATGTGGATACCTTAGGTCCGCTGCTTGAATCTCACGAACGTTTTCCTGAGCGTGTTAATGCTGGCTTTATGCAAGTGGTTAACCGTGAAGAGGTTCGCTTGCGCGTCTACGAACGTGGTGCGGGTGAAACTCAGGCGTGTGGCAGTGGCGCATGTGGTGCAGTTGCTGTTGGTATAACACAAGGCTTACTGGCTGAGAATGTGAAGGTTCGTCTACCTGGTGGTGACTTACACATTAGCTGGCAAGGCCCTGGGAAACCTCTGTTGATGACTGGCCCAGCAACGCATGTGTTTGATGGTCAGCTTTCTTGCTAATAACGATATAACAAATAGATTTATAAAAAATAAAGGATAGGTTTTGTCTTACGTTGAAGGCGACACTCTGACTGCAGAGGTGGTTGCGGAATATTTACGTGATAACCCAGATTTCTTTCAAAACAGGAAAGATTTGGTTGATCGCCTTGCTATTAATAATGTTGAGCAGGGCGCTGTTTCTCTGGTTGAGATTCAGCTTAAACGTCAGCGTCATAGAATCGAAGAGCTGGAAGAAGAGATCACTGGCCTGATGTCACTAGCGGCGAATAACGATAAAACTTTCTATGAATTCATGGATCTGCAAACTCAAGTGTTGAAATGCAGTGACTTCATTCAGGTTATCAAGGCTGTTGAACAAAAAGCGTTGGAACTAGGGCTTAAGGCTCATGTACGAGTTCTCTCACAATTAGGTTTTTATCAGCTGAATGAAGAGCGTTACTCGAAATTTTCACTTAACCATTTCAATGGCAAAGATGCTTATCTAGGGCGATTGAGAAAGGCAGACAGACACGATTTGTTTGGTGATTATCCAGTTCCAGAGCTAGGCTCTTATGTAGTGCTACCCCTTGCTAAGCGAACTCCACTGGGTGTACTCGCTTTTTCTAGTGAAGATGGCGGACACTTCCAGCCTCATATGGACACGCTCTTTTTACGCCATTTAGCACTTGTTGTCGCTCATTTGGCGGACACCTTACCTTGGCAGATAAATAATGAGCCTAGAACCCAAAATACCTCTTCCTAATAGCCTTCAAAAGCCGCTTTCTCGCTTCTATGAATATCTTAGAAGTGAGAAGGGACTCAGCTTACACACCCAACGTAACTACAAACAACAACTTGAAACCATGGCCGCTCATTTAGTCACTCTTGGACTAAAGGATTGGTCTCAAGTCGATGCGGCGTGGGTAAGACAACTTGCAAGTAAAGGCATGCGCGAAGGAATGAAAGCGAGCAGTATTGCGACTCGCTTATCGTCACTGCGCAGCTTCTTTGATTTCCTTGTCTTGCGTGGCGAAATGACCGCCAATCCTGCTAAAGGGGTTTCAGCACCTCGCAAACAGCGTCCTTTGCCTAAAAACCTCGATGTTGATGAAGTCGGGCAGCTGCTTGACGTAAACGAGGATGACCCGCTATCGATTCGTGACCGAGCGATGATGGAAGTGATGTATGGTGCTGGACTACGACTGGCCGAGCTGGTCGGTATCAATCTTAAAGATGTGTTGGGTCGACAAGGCGAAATCCGAGTGATTGGTAAAGGCGACAAAGAACGCAAAGCGCCTTTTTCTGGTTTAGCGAAAGAGTGGGTTGATAAATGGCTCAAAGTTCGTGGTGAACTCGCTTCGCCGGGTGAGCCTGCACTGTTTGTCTCGAAGTTAGGGACTCGTATCTCTCATCGCAGCGTGCAAAAGCGCATGGAAGAGTGGGGCAAGAAGCAATCTGTCGCGAGTCACATCAGCCCGCATAAACTGCGTCACTCCTTTGCAACGCATGTACTGGAGTCGAGCCAAAACCTTCGTGCGGTTCAAGAGTTGCTCGGGCATGAAAACATCTCGACAACCCAAGTGTACACTCACTTAGATTTCCAACATTTAGCACAAGCTTATGACCAAGCTCATCCAAGAGCTCGTAAGAAGAATAAAGATTAGATTAAAGGTTTAACTATGCGAATTTATCGAGGGTTAAAGCCCATCAAAGCCATGACCTTTGATTTGGATGATACCTTGTACGACAACTGGCCTGTGATCATGAAGGTTGAGAAAGAGATGGCGCAGTGGCTTTATCAAAAGCATCCTGTGTCTGCTTCTCTTTCGTTAGAAGAGTGGCAAGGTATCAAACAGCAAGTCGCCTCTGAAAACCCAGCGTTAAAGCATGATGTCACCGTGTGGCGAGAAACACAGATTAAGCGTGGTTTGTTACAACTGGGGTATTCTCAGCAGCAAGCAGAACAAGCGGCTCGTGAAGGCATAGAACACGCCTTGTGGCTGCGAAATCAGGTGGATGTGCCACAAGAAACGCATCGAGTGATGGCTGAGCTGAGCCAACGTATTCCTTTAGTTGCGATTACTAATGGCAATGTCGACCCACATAAAATTGGCTTGGGGCAGTACTTCCAATTAATCCTTAAAGCCGGTCCTGACGGCAGAGCAAAACCCTACCCAGATATGTTTGATAGAGCTCAGCAATACCTAAATTGTGACGCTGAGAATATTCTCCATGTTGGTGATCATCTTAGAACCGATGTCTATGGAGCGAAGACAAATGGTTTCCAAGCATGCTGGTTTAATGATACTGGTTCCAATTTATATGATTTCCCTAAGGCAACAGTGCTGCCTGATGTTGAAATAGAGCAACTTAGTGATCTTATGCGATTAACTTAATGGCCGTAGTAAGCTTAATGTGTCGCATTTATGATATTGAATTGTTACATTAGTCACAATTAAATGCCTGTTTAGGCTAGGATAATTGGCGACTACTTTTGATCGAAATTTTTGATTCATAGTAGTGCGGGTTCTCATTTCACTCGATTTCGAACAAGGGTTGGCATGCAAACATTTACATTTCTCGCAAATACTGAGGAGTTATTTAAGTCTCAATTTGATCAGCGAGAGTGGTGTGACAGCAAACAGTACCTTATTCAAATTTTCTCTGCTCAGTCCTCTGATATCGCTCGTCGAATTGCCAATGCAGCCCTCAATCGCATAGGGCATGCGACGTTAATCGGTCAGAGCGCCCGTTATGTTATCTGTGATAACAGCCTGAAGCATGAATGTACCTTAGTCGTCGTCAGTGAATTTAACGATACCCATTTAACGTCTACAGTTCAGACGTTTACCGGAAACCCAAATCAAGACAGCCAAGATCTCGCTTCTCAATTAAACCTTACAGAAGAAACCAAAACGGTTATCAGCTTGTGCGATCAGGTTGAAGGGCGTGACTATCCTATTTATAGCGCCTTTGAGAGTTTACCTTACGCATTACCAGTTGCTGGTGGGCTGTGCCACGAGAATGAATATGGCCGTTGGGTTATGTATAATGAGCAAACCTACCAACATGCTTGTGTTGCGGTTGCATTGACTAACCCTAGCTTAAAGATTTGGTCGGACGCGTATTCTGAGTGGAATCCTATTGGGATGAAATTGCGAGTGACACACGCAGTTGGAAATCGTTTATATGCGTTGAATGACAAGCCGGCTATCGAGGTGTTCAAACATTACCTTGCTGATGGTAAAGATCTCCCTTTTAGTCAGTTGATGAGCTTCCCCCTGTATCGAGAGCTCGGCAGAAAGAAGTGCATCTCGACGCCTCTACGTATTAATGATGATGGTAGTATTGAGTTTGATAGCCCTTGGCATGTCGGCGAAGAGGCCCAGTTTTGTTATAACCATCCTTCTTTGACCGCAGAAAAAGTGCGTCACGGCGCTGAGATGCTTGCCGTGCATCAGCCTGAATCGGTGATCATCTATAACTGTGTATCTCGACTAGAATTTATCGACAGTAAACTTGAGCTCAAACCATTTGAAGGGATAGTAAACGCGTGTGGTGCATACTGCATGGGCGAACTATATCGCAACGACGATCGCCAAGAGATACTGCATCACAGCCTTACCTATATTGCGATGAGAGAGTCGGACGAGATTAATGAGTTTCGTTGCGAAGATTTCAAGCGAGACTCAACGGTATCGCCACTACTCAACTTAGTCAGAAATGCGGTCGCAGACCTCGACAGTATGAACACTCAGATGGAGAACAAACTCCATCAACAGGCACGTCGCTTAACTGAAAGCTACCGTATTGACTCTCGCACTGGGCTACCCAACCGTATTGTATTAAAAGAACGCCTCAATACGATTTTATTCAATGAACATCTGTTGACGCTGAAGCTGACTAATTTTCATCAAGTTAACGAAAAATACGGTTATCAAGTGGGTGACCAATTACTGCTTGATCTGTCGAATCATTTTGTCGACCGATTGCACCTTAGTGTGGCTAAGGAATCCAAGGTAAAGGTTGAACTGTTCAGTATTGGTGTCGGTGAGTGGGCAATTATCTTTAACGCGAGTGTCGATAGCGTGAAGATAGAGCAACGTTTCGTCGAGTTTGCTGATGGTATTGAGCATATTAATTTTGAGCCATATGGATTAACCGACATAGACTACCTTTCGGTTTCTCTGTGTGGTGGTTTCGCTAGTCGCTGTGATTTCTTAGCTGATAGCGGTGATGAGATCTTGTTGAAAGCGATTGAAGCTCGACGCTACGGGGTGCGGAACAATACTCACATCACTAATGCAAAAAACATTCAGGTGAGTGAGGAAGATCGTAAAGAACAACTAGGCTGGCTGAGCTGTGTAAGCCGCGCAATCTTAGATCAGAACATTATCACCTACTCACAGCCGATTGTGGCGTCTGGTACTCACGAAATGATTGGCCAAGAGTGCTTGGTCAGAATCATGGAGTCGGACGGTACCATTGTACTCCCTGGTAAGTTCTTACCCATTATTGCTGACACGCATCTCTATACTCGCCTTAGCCGGCACATGATTCGAAACACCATTGGCTACATGGCAAATAAGCAGAGTTCTTTTTCAATCAACCTATCCCCACAAGACTTACTGAGCGATAAGACGCTTGAAGTTCTCGAGTCAGCGATTAGTGGTATGAACGACCCCACTCGACTTGGTCTAGAGGTTCTCGAGTCTGAACAGATCAAAGATTATGGCCGCATGATAGAAGTGTGTGATCACTTCCGTGCTCTTGGGGCGAGAATCATTGTTGATGACTTTGGTTCTGGTTATTCCAATATTGATGAGATCATTAAACTTGAGCCGCAGATCATAAAGCTCGACGGTAGCTTGATTCGCAATATCGACAAAGACCCAAAGCAAAGGAATATCGCCTCTCAATTAGTACGCTTGTGTCAGGTGTTTAACGCCAAAACAGTTGCCGAATTTGTCCATAACCAACAGGTTTGTGAAATTGCAGAGCAAATGGGTGTCGATTATCTGCAAGGTTATTACTTTGGTGAGCCTAAGCGACTGTTTTAGTTATTAAAACCCTCAGACCTTAACGTTACTTGCTTTTAAAGTGCTTCACTGGCACTGATGATGGCTCTTTAGTGGAATGAATGATGTCTAACTAGCGTCACATTATTTATAAGACGATTGTAAGTATTCCGTGCAAGCTTTATCTATAATAAGCACAATAACAAATCATTAACGTAACGATTAATGTGAATATGCAATCGACCTCTTTCCAGATACAAGACATTAAGTGCACCCAGCGTGAATTGCAAAAGATAGATTTTCATCAACATGACAATCTACTGATTCAGGTGTTTTCTTCTTTCGAGAAAGATTCGGTGTTGGCTGCCTGCCAAGTAATTCAGTCGACTTTCCCCAACGCCAAATTGATTGGTTGTAGCGCTAATCACTACATCAGCCAAGGTGTGATCCTGCATAAAGGTCTCTATGTTATTGTTACTCGCTTTGAGGCGATGTCTTACACTTGTGGTGTTGTCGAATATAGCGAGCAGCCTCGACGGGATAGCCAAGCGATGTGGCAGCAGCTTGAATGTAATGCTGATACTCAAAGCATTATCTGTTTCGCCGATCGCTTGCAGATAAATAACCAAGATCTATTTTCAGCGTTTGAGCAGTCGATATATTCATTACCTATTTGTGGCGGTGCATCGACCATTACAGAGCATGGACGATGGGTGATGCTCGATGGTATTTGCTATGAAAATGCCTATGTCATGTTAGCACTGCACAGTGTTGAACTCGCAATTACTAAGGGGTATTACTGCGAATGGAACCCCATTGGTCGTACCTTCCGAGTGACTGGCGCTCAAGATAATCGGCTAGCTGAATTGGACGGTATACCTGTCCGAGAAGTCTATAATCGTTACCTCGCTGACGGTCTCGAAATCCCTTTTGAGCAACTGTATAACTTCCCCTTGATGGTCGGTGAACCCAAAGACCAGAACACTCACTTACCGCTCAAGGTAACAGAGGGTGGAGAGATAGAATTCAGTGGGTCGTTTCAAGTTGGTGATGAGGTGCGGTTTTGTTATGACCATCCTTCATTGACCCTAGAGCAAATCCGATTGGGCGTTCAACAGATTGCTTCCCATAAACCAGAACAGTTTTTTATCTACAACTGTACCTCTCGCATTGATTTCATTGATGGCAACCAAGAGGTTGAGGTTTTCCAAGCATTAGCGGACACCTATGGCGTGTACTGCATGGGAGAGCTCTATCAAGATAATGGCCAGCAACGAATTTTGCATCATAGCCTCACTTATCTTGCGCTTAGGGAAGGTGAAGGCAAGGCGGTATTACCATTAGAGACACAACCCGCGACCAATATTTCCCCTCTGTTTTCATTGATACGAAATGCTCTGCTTGATGTCGATGACATGAACAACAGCATGGCGAGTAAGATTCAACAGCAAGCGACCGCATTGACCGCGAGCTACCGAATTGATCGCCGTACAGGTTTACCTAACCGAAGCGTACTGCGTGAAAAACTGTCAAAAATGAGTACCGATAGTCATTTGTTGGCTTTGAAAGTCACGACATTTGGCCAAATCAATGAGAAGTATGGCTATCGAGTCGGTGACAAGCTTCTGCATGATTTAAGCGAGTATTTTCAAAAGGCGCTGTGGCAGTTCTTTGATGAGGGGTGTCAGCTCTATAGCATTGGTATTGGTGAGTGGGCGGTGGTGTTTGATAGCTGGGTGGGGCAAGAACATATTCATCAGCGTTTTTCTGAATTTGCAGACCAAACGGAACATGTGAATTTTGAACCAACGGGGTTGCCTGATATTGATTACCTGTCGGTATCCATCTGTGCGGGCATAGCCAGCCGTCGAGATTTTCCTACGACCTCGATTGATGATTTGTTGTTGAAGGCGATTGATGCTAGGCGCAGCGCCGTGAGTCAGAACAAGCATCTAGTGAGCGCCAAGACGCTCATTCAATTGGAGAAGCATCGCCAAGAGCAGCTTGGCTGGCTGTCGTGTGTCAGTCGCGCGGTGCTTAATCAGAATATTGTGGCGTGCTCCCAACCTATTGTCTCGGCGCACAGCCATCAGGTAGAAAGCTATGAGTGTTTGGTCCGAATTGAAGAGGACGGTCAGTTGATTGCACCGGGTAAGTTCTTGCCAATCATTGAAGGAACGCATCTTTATACACGTCTGAGTCGACAGATGATAACGCGTACCTTTGATTTTATGAGTCAGCGAACCGATTCGTTCTCAATTAATCTAGCGCCACAAGATTTCAGCAATGAGAAAACCATTCTTCACCTTGAGCAGGCCATCAAAAAAATCAGTCACCCACAACGTATTGGCTTGGAGGTGTTAGAGACGGAACAAATTCAGGATTACGGTCGCTTGATTGAGGTGTGTAATCACTTCCGTGATCTTGGTGTGAATATTATTGTGGATGACTTTGGTTCGGGCTATTCGAATATTGATGAGATATTGAAGCTAGAACCACAAGTCATAAAGCTTGATGGCAGTTTGATTCGCAATATTGATAAAGATAAAAAGCAACGCAAGATCGCTCAGCAGTTAGTGAGCTTATGTCAGATTTTGAATGCTAAGACGGTGGCAGAGTTCGTTCATAACGAGCAGGTGTGTCGAATCGCAGAGGATATGGGTGTCGATTACCTGCAAGGTTACTACTTTGGTCAGCCTCAACGCTTATTCTGATAGGGAGAGTAAAATCTCTTTTCAACGAACAGCTAGAGTGTGCGTTTCACGTGAAACATTAAATGGTTCAATAGATTAAAGTACGATGTAAAAAGGGTGAGCTCATGGCTCACCCTTTTGTTTTCAGTATTTGTCCCGTCCCGAAATGTGTCTGTTGTCTTCCCGCGCTCTTGCTTGATCTATTTGAGAGCATGACCACATTTGTCGGCGTGGAATACTTTTAGATACTGTTGGTAGTAGTCATCAATGAGCTTGGCAGGTTCGCTTTCACCTAAAGATTTGAGCAATTCAATGCCCACTTCGCAAGTACACAAATGGCCACTGTCTTGATTGCGGCGCAAGGTGTAAGAGGATTCGCTGGTGATGTCGAGATGAACTTGTGGGACTGCTTGTAACCACGAGCTCTTGTTAAGCATCTTCTTCGCTTCTTGCCATGTGCCATCCAAAATGATGAATAGCGGTTTACGATTCTGGGCTTGGGTCATCACAGCTTGCTGACACTCGATGCTTTGATCACTTGGGAATAACAGAAACGGTTGTCGTGTTTCATCTTCAAGCAGTGCCATTAGCTCCGCTGGTGGTGTTTTCCTTTGCCATACCAAGGACTGACACTGCTCAATAGATTGCTGAAGCAGCTTTCCGGTGTTGGTGTCTCGCGACAGCTCATTCTCATGAGTCAATAGTACAAGATCAGTTTGGCTTTCAACCGTCGGTATTAGATGACAAACGCACTGGTGAATGAAGCCACAACCGGGGCAAGCTTGTTGGTTACTCATGTTTACAGCTTCACTCCACTTTGTACGGGTGAGATGCCATCAGCAAACAAAACCACATCGCTGATATCAGCATCATCTGTAACGGGTGCAACACTTGGGTTTAGCGGGTAGCTGACACCAGAGTAGGACAGTGTGTGTTTCGCAGCTGTTGCACCGCCGCCACTGACATTGAAGATCAGATCCTGCCAGCCGTGGTTTTGCGATTTACCTAAGCGTATGTCGCCCTTAACCAGTGTCACTCGGCTATTGAAGCGCCAGTTATCTTGATGGTTTTCGAAAATCAGCAGTGTACAGCCACCCGAGCCACACCAGTCCAGTTGAGCAAACAACTCTTCCTTGCCGTCACCGTTGAGGTCGTAGGTTAGCCAGCGGTACTGAGTGTTGTCTGGATCGGTATTGTTGATCTTAAAATACTCACGGATCGCTTGGTCGACTTTATGATCAAGTTGATCACTGGAGTTAACCTGCTTTGCGGTTAGATCTACGGCCGTGGTCGTATTCACCTGCGCCTGTTCACTCTTGGCTTCAAATAACACCAGACCGCCATTGGCAATCGGGTAGACAACGTTGCCCACTTTCTCTTTTTCAGCGACCAGCTTGCCGTTATCGAGCGTGAAGATGCGCTCGGAGATTAAATACTGTTGCTGGTGGCGAGTCATAACCACTTGTACCTGATTTTGGTTCAGTTGCTGCCAGAAGCCCTGCTCAACAATAGAAGGGTCTCCATTGCTGTACGAGTATGTCGTAATGGCGCTGTGGTCATCGTTGAGCTCAAGGTTGATAGAGAATCCAGTGTTCTGCGTTGAGCTCGCGAAGTAGAGCCCACTCCAGTCCAGCGTTGAGTCTTGGTTAGAGACCGTTGCACAGCCATTATAGTTACTGTCATTGAGGTTAAGCTTGGCATGCCATCCATAGATAGAATCACTCATACCGTCGCTACAGCTCTCCTTCGTAAGGTTGAGTTTGCCTTGTGCTGTTTTACCCTCTAATTGGTAATCACGACTGCTTGGTGTGGTGCGGCTCGATTCAATATCGAGGAGCTGTGGTTGTTCGCCCATCTTGGTGTATTTGAGCTGGTCTTTATCGAAGCTTGCTGACCAGAAGGGTTCATTACCGAATACTCGTGTTGAACGCAGTGGTTGGTCACAACGATTAGGGTTTTCTGCGGTTAGGATATTCACTTGATCAACCACGAAACGTGCCGTGAAATCTGCGTTATACCCGGTTTGGCTTGGCACGGTTAGGTGACCAATCAGCTCGCCGTATAAAGCTTGGTAAGGTCTCGTTGAGAGCCCTTGTGCTTCTAGCGCTAACTCTGGAGGTAAGTCTAACCAGTATTGTTGTTGGCTGTCGCAAGGAGTGAAGGTTCGACTTTCGTGACCAACCACCACCTGACCACGCATGATGAAGGTTTGCGGTTGAATGCTCAGTGGCTCATCCAAGGTTGCTGGTGGTAGTTCTGGCTTTTGGGGGGCATCTGGCGCTGTGACACAGCCTTGTAGTGTGAATACGACTAGCCATGTCACTGGGTTTTTCATTACCTTCATGTTATATCTTCCTCGGAGCAACCGTTAATTGGATTTATTATGGCATATTGGTTATTTAAAACAGAACCCGACACCTTTTCTATTCAGACTCTGAGAGTACAAAAAACCTCTTGTTGGGAGGGTGTACGCAACTATCAGGCTCGAAACATGATGCGTGATGACGTTAAGCTTGGAGACTTGGTGATGATATACCATTCATCATGTAAAAAAGTTGGCGTGGCGGGGATCGCGAAAGTAACCAGAGAAGCCTACCCAGACCACTTTCAGTTCGACTCAGAGAGTGATTACTACGACCCTAAATCTTCGCCCGATAATCCGCGCTGGATAATGGTTGATGTTGAGTTTGTGCGAGTGACTGAGCGCTTGATTCCTTTGGCAACACTTAAAGCCATGCCTGAACTGTCAGAAATGCCACTGGTTAAACGGGGCAACCGATTATCGATCATGCCGGTTACCGAACAAGAGTGGCAGGCAATATTAAGTAAAGAAGTACTGGGTTCTCGATAGCGTTAGAGAGAGCTTTTTACGTAAGGTTCAAAAAAGGCAGCCAGGTGGCTGCCTTTTTATTTATTCAGATCTCTTCGACGAGACGAGATTAGAGCAGGTGCTTTTCTAGATAGTGAGCAACGGCGTCGTCTGCGTTGCTGCCAATCACTTCATTGTCTGGTAGAGCTTTCATCACTTTTTCATGTGATGTGCCCATGATTAGACCTTTACCCGCCATCGCCAGCATCTCTGCGTCATTCATGCCATCACCAAAGGCAACACAGTTATCCAGTGTTAGGTTCAATGATTTCGCAACAGCGTCTAAGGCGTGGCCTTTAGATACTTCAGCGGCCATCACTTCTAAACACCAAGGTGTTGAGAAGGCGATGTTCAGTTTGTCTCCAAACGCATCTTTTAGCTTTTGCTCAAACGTGACCAGATATTCGTGGTCTTGCTCTGGATGTGTGAAGAAGACTTTAGCAATGCCGTCGCTTGGGGCATTATCAGCTTCAAATCGCTTGTAGCTAAAGCCAGACTCACTATGGAACTTAGCGAGCATTTCGTCTTCACGGTCGAGTAGCCAATCTTCATTCTGGTACATATGAATAAAGATATTTGGATCTTGGCGAACAATATCAATAACCGGTTGAACTAATTTCTGAGGGACGTCCTGGCTATACATCAGTTGATCGTTCTGGTCGTGCACGCGAGCACCGTTTGACGTGATCATGTATGCCGGAATCCCTGCAATTTGACGAATCCCTGCTACGTCGACGTGATGGCGACCCGTAGCGAAGATAAAGGTGTAACCTTGCTCGTGTAACTTCTTAAGCGTTAGTTTGGTAAAGTCGCTTAGCTGATGGTTGGGAGCCAAAAGCGTACCATCTAAATCAGAAGCAACAATTTTCACGGAATCTTTAAGTGCAGGAATAGTCATTTAACCCTCATTGCAAAATGCTTAGCAAATATCAATACTAGCCAACGCTAGCATCGTTTTAACCACAATATCTCTAGGTGGAAATTGTATGCCAATTTCATGCAAGAAAAGAGGGCAAAGCTCACTTACTTCTCTTCCTCTTTAGCGCTTATCTTCTTGGTCGGTTACTTAGCCTATTAGCTTATTCGATCTAGGCAAAAAACTGATTGATAGCATCCAGTGTGTGATTACGGTATTCATCTTGCTCAAACAGTACCTCATGCCTAGAACCCTCAATCACCTTAAACTGGCAATCAGAGTTGGTTTTTTTCAGCTTATTGATGAACTTCACTTGAGCATCGTTACTCACAATCTTCTCTTCCCCTGCCTGAATCAATAGCAGTGGGATCTTGATTTGACGAGTTTGTTGTATTGCCTGCTTGGCTGCCATTAACCCTTGCCATACCCAGCGAGTACTTGGTCCGCCAACCTGCAAAGAAGGGGAACCGTCATATAAGCAACGGAACCACTGATAGCGCACCTTACTGTGGCTTAATAAGTTATTTTCGAAGGGCTTAGAGTAATACGCCTGTTGCCCGGGGGCATAAGTCGGCTTGGCATAGAAAGCGGTGAGAGCTTGCCCAACAAGCATTGCGATAGGCTTGAAGTACCATTCAGTATTGATCCCAAACATCGGAGCGCACAGAGTGACTTTGTCAAACGGGTGGTTGGGATGAGTTTGCAAGTAGCGAGTGGCGATTGTACTGCCCATCGAATGTGCGAGCAGGTAGCGATTGGAATACTTGCTAAGATCAAAGCTGGCAATAATGTCAGACATATCTGATACGTAATCATCAAACTCGTGAATGTGACCAATGTCAGAGTCTGTTACCATACGTTCCGACTGACCTTGACCTTGGTGGTCAAATGAATAAACGTCATAACCTTGCTGATAGAAATCATAAAAGAGCTCTTGGTATTTTAAGCAGCACTCGATGCGACCATTTGAAATAACAATAGCTTTGGTGTGTGTCGGAGAAGTTAAGCTACACCAGTACAACCTTTTTTTACCGGATGATGTAACATAACCATCCTTTCGTTGTTGCCAAAGGGTGGAGATCGGGTGTTTAATCGCTTGCTCGAACTCAGGTTCTTGCGTGTATGAAAACAGGGTGGCACTGTGGTTTTCCATGGGAAATTACCTGAACTGATGCATGTGAGAGCGTCATCGCTACTAATGTTGTTAGATTAAAGAACTAGTAAGGAAATGCAAATGGATACTCATGTTTGGCTTGCTTATGTCGTCACGGCGATTTTGTTTAGTTTGGCACCGGGCTCAGGTACCGTTAACTCAATCAGCAATGGGCTCAGCTATGGCACCAAGAAGTCACTTGCGTCGATCGTAGGCTTACAGCTCGGTCTTGCATTTCATATTATGCTGGTGGGAGCGGGTATTGGTGCACTAGTGGCAAAATCCGCCTTGGCATTTACCATCATCAAATGGGTGGGCGTGGTTTATCTTCTATGGTTAGGCATTCAAAAGTGGCGTGATAAGTCTAGCTTGGTGGCTTCAGAAGAAAAATCAACGCTATCGAGTGGCAAGCTGCTCAGAAATGCAGTGCTTATCAATTTGACTAACCCAAAATCTATCGTGTTCTTAGTTGCTCTGTTTCCGCAATTTATCGATCCGACACAACCGCAAGCACCGCAGTTGTTGGTGCTTGGAGTGACCACTGTATTTATTGATAGCGTGGTTATGTTGGGTTACACCTCATTAGCTTCACAAATGGGACGTTTTATTCGCTCAGATCGCATAATGGGTAAGATAAATAAAATATTTGGTGGTATGTTCATGGGTTGCGGCGCTTTGCTGGCTGCTGCCAAAGCTTAATGAAAGTAATAGAGTTATAGTTAAATCAATTAGAGTTATCAATAAATGACCGCTACGTACGTTGCTCGACAACCTATCTTAAACCGTAACAAGAACACGCTTGGTTATGAGCTGCTGTTTCGTGACGGTGATAGGAATGCCTACCCCGCGCATATTGAATCTAATCGAGCAACGTATCGCCTGATCGTTGAAAACTTCTTGTCAGTTGGGCTTAACCCTTCGATCCCATCTTCACGCTGCTTTATTAATTTTCCGTATCAAAGCTTGATTCGTCGTCTTCCAATGAGCTTACCGAAAGATAAGGTCGTAGTTGAGATTCTTGAAACCTGCCAACCGACCGATGAGCTGTTAGAGGTAATCAAAGAGCTTTATCAAGCAGGGTATATGATTGCCCTAGATGACTTTACTTCGACACCTGAGTGGGAACGTTTCCTTCAATATACGCATATTGTTAAGCTTGATATCATGCAGATGGGGTTGGATGCGGCGTGTGAGTTAGTCAAAAAGCACGAAGGGAAGAAGTATAGTTTTCTTGCTGAGCGGGTTGAAACGGAACAAGAGTTCCAACAAGCGAAAGAAGCAGGGTTTAAGTTTTTCCAAGGCTATTTCTTTAGTAAGCCAGAAATCATAAAGACTAAGTATATTAGCCCAGAGCAAGTGATAGCGATGGAGCTATTCCAAGAGGTCTGTAAGCCGGATGTCGACTTCCAACGTGTTGAAAGCATCGTCGCGAAAGATATTGCCTTATCCTATAAGCTTCTGCGCTTTGTGAATACTATGTCACCCCGCCTTGAGGTCACCATCTCTTCATTTCGTCAGGCCTTGGTTTATTTAGGGCAAGAGAAATTGAAAATGTTTGTCTCGCTAGCAGTAGCGTCTTATGTCTCTGATAAAAAGCCCAAAGAGCTGTATGGCCTGTCTTTGCAGCGTGCGCAGTTTTGCCAACGGATGTCTCGTTACCAAGTATTTAAAGGGCATACTGAACAAGCCTTTATGATTGGTTTGTTCTCATTACTTGATGCGTTGCTCGATCTGTCGTTAGAGAACTTAATTGAACAATTACCGTTATGCACAAGTATTAAGGTCGCCTTGCTGCGCAGAGAAGGTCCATATGGCGCATTATTAGCGCTTGAAGAAAGTTTCGAACATGCTGATTGGCAAAAGATTGATGATCATTGTGCTGATCTAGGGTTGAACGTGGAACAAGTGAAAACAGAACTCACTGAAGCTCGACGCTGGAGCCATATTGTTACCAACAAACTCTGATATTCTTCGTTAAACTTTTATGACAATGAAAACGCACGCCTTGACGTGCGTTTTTTTACAACTAATATATATGCATATCCATATATGAGTATGTAGTTATGCTTCCTCACCAATTTTTTAAATTACTGTCTGATGAAACGCGAGTGCGTTGCTTAATGTTGATTGTGCGCCAAGAGTGCTTATCTGTTGGTGAGTTGACTCAGGCATTACAAGAAAGTCAGCCAAAGATTTCCCGCCATCTTGCGCAGTTGCGTTCAAACGGCATTTTAACTGACGTTCGCCAAGGGCAGTGGGTGTTCTACCGTCTGTCACAAGATTTACCGGGTTGGATGCTAAAGTTAATTGATGACCTTATCGCATCGAACTGTTTGAAAACTGAATACCAACAGGATATTGAGCGCCTAGAAGCCATGACTTCACGCCCTCAATGTTGCGTTTAAATACATTTAAATTTATTGCCAAAATCGTTGAGATTGCAGTTAGGCACTGCGGCTTCAAATATGAAGGCAATTAACTGAGAGAAAAGAGTATGACAGTCAAAGTAGGTATTAATGGTTTTGGCCGTATCGGCCGTCTAGCACTTCGCGCAGCGTTTGATTGGGCGGAAATTGAGTTTGTTCAAATTAACGATGTAGCAGGCGATACAGCAACACTGGCGCACCTTCTTGAGTTCGATTCGGTTCAAGGTCGCTGGAACCACGAAGTCGCGGTTGAGGGCGATGAGATGATCATCAACGGTCAACGCATTAGAACTACGCAAGAGCGCGATATCGATGCGATCGATTGGTCTGGTTGCGATGTTGTCCTTGAAGCGACCGGTGTTCACCGTAAGGCATCTTTCCTAAACAAATACCTTGAGCAAGGTGTGAAGCGTGTTGTGGTATCGGCGCCAGTGAAAGAAGAAGGCATTGCAAACATCGTTGTCGGTGTGAATGACGCTATCTTCGATCCAGCGGTACATAAGATTGTGACTGCGGCATCTTGTACGACTAACTGTCTTGCGCCTGTTGTGAAGGTGATTAACGAGAAGTTAGGCATCGAGAACGCAGCCTTTACCACTATTCACGATCTCACCAATACGCAAACTATTCTTGATGCGCCCCATAAAGACTTACGCCGTGCACGTGCATGTGGCATGAGTCTTATCCCGACAACAACGGGCAGTGCAAAAGCGATTGTTGAGATTTTCCCGGAGCTTGAAAATCGTATTAATGGCCACGCGGTTCGTGTACCACTAGCGAACGCTTCTCTGACCGACATCATCTTCGAAGTGAAGCAAGACACCACAGCTGAAGAAGTCAACGCGATGCTGAAAGAAGCGTCTGAGAATGAACTGAAAGGCATTCTTGGCTTTGAAGAGCGTCCCCTGGTTTCTATCGATTACAAAGGCGACCAACGCTCAACGATCGTAGATGCGCTATCAACCATGCTAGTCGGTAAGCGCATGGTTAAGATCTACGCTTGGTACGACAACGAGATGGGTTACGCAACACGTACTGCTGAGCTAGTACGTACAGTTGGCCTAGCTTAATACTCTTCATACTTGAAGCTGCAAGCGTTGTTAACTGCGTAAGTTCACCCTAATCACATAGAACCCCTATGCTCATAGGGCTGAACTTACTGGTTGCCTAGCTGCAACTCCAACTATTTTGAGTATCGGTCTATATACAAAAGAATTTTAAGAGATAGATGATGATGACAAACTCTCAAGTACACCCAACTTGGCAACTAGATCTAGAAACTGGTGCGTTAGTGCTTACTCCGTGCCCAGGCACTAAAGACGCTGACCTAGATGCATCGTTAACGCAACTGAAAGCACAAGGCGTTGAAGCTATCGTGACAGCACTTGATGACCATGAGCTTGCAAGCAAAGACGTAGCGGCACTTGGTGAGAAGACACGTGCGCTAGGCATGCAATGGTTCCAAATAGAAATCGAAGACGATTGTGCACCGGGTACCGATTTTGCTGCGAAGTGGCGGGCGACTAGTCCAGTTTTACACCAAATTGTGGATAACGGCGGTAAGGTAGCAATGCATTGCATGGGCGGTTCTGGCCGTACTGGCTTGCTGGCTGCACACCTGCTGTTAGAGAAGAGTTGGGATCTGAGCAAGATTGTTCAAGAGGTGCAGGCACTGCGTCCGGGCGCATTTACTAAGCCCATTCAGGTTGAATACATTAATGGCGTAGCGAACGGCTAATAAACCATTGTTGTTATACAAGGGGCTTTTGGTATCTGGAGTGTTGAACTTATCATGATCCAAAAGCTCTTTTTGTTTAGATTGCAGAGATAGCGTTATGTTTTCAAATCTAAGTAAGAGCGTTCGCCAATACATGTTGGTGACTTTTAACTACTGGAACTTCACCATTACTGATGGTGCACTTCGCATGCTGGTGGTTCTGTATTTTTACGACCTTGGTTACAGTTCGTTAGAAATCGCCTCACTGTTCCTTTTCTATGAATTCTTTGGTGTGGTGACTAACCTAATCGGTGGTTGGTTAGGGGCGCGTCTTGGCCTCAATAAGACCATGAACATCGGGTTAGGCATGCAAGTTGTTGCCTTAGGTATGCTCGCGGTACCAACGGCAATGCTGACTATTCCTTGGGTAATGGCGGCGCAAGCCTTGTCTGGTATCGCTAAAGACCTCAATAAGATGAGTGCCAAGAGTTCGATTAAGACTCTGGTTCCTGATGAACAACAGGGCGCGCTTTATAAGTGGATTGCGATTCTGACCGGATCTAAGAATGCGCTTAAAGGGGCTGGCTTCTTTATTGGTGGTTTGCTTCTTTCAACGATTGGCTTCCAATACGCTGTGCTTGCGATGGCAGCCGTGTTGGCATTGGTCTTCGTTGGCAGTGTGTTGAGCTTAGAAGCGGACATGGGTAAAGCGAAAACTAAACCTAAGTTCAAACAGATCTTCTCTAAGTCTGAATCCATCAACATCCTATCTGCAGCGCGTATGTTCCTGTTTGGTGCTCGTGATGTGTGGTTTGTGATTGCTTTGCCGATTTATCTAGGCAGTGTGTTTGGTTGGGACCACTCATGGGTGGGTGGTTTCTTAGCAGCTTGGACCATTGCATACGGCTTTGTGCAGGGTATTGCGCCTAAGATTACCGGTAAAGCGCAAGGCAAGGTGCCTGATGGTCATGCCGCGCTGTTGTGGGCGGGTGCATTGGCTATTGTGACTGCCGGTATTGCTTATGCGGTGCAAATTGGCTGGCAACCAGAGCTAGTTATCATCGGTGGATTGATGGTATTTGGTGCCATCTTTGCGGTGAATTCATCGCTTCACTCATATTTGATTGTGAGCTATGCGAAAGGCGATGGGGTGTCTCTTGATGTCGGTTTCTACTACATGGCAAACGCGATGGGTCGCTTGATTGGCACGATATTGTCGGGCTTGGTATTCCAAATGGCCGGTTTGTATGCGTGTCTGTGGGTATCCTTCGCATTCTTAGCGATAACGACGGTGATCTCTCTGCGTTTACCTAAAGTGCCGCAAATCTCAGCTGCATAAGCTTCAGCCGCATGAGCTTAAGTCGGATAACCTAGAGTCGAATAAGTTAAATTCGCGATAAGTATCTTCTTTAACACTAAGCTGACTTGGTATTTATTCCGGTCAGCTTTTTTATTGCTATAGTTGAATGATTGAATATTAATCAGGCATTTACATGAAGCAGCGAGTTCTCTTTTTTGATTTAGCACGATGTGTCGCGGCCATAGCTGTTATCGCGATTCATGTTTTGGCGCCTTATCGTAATGAATTAAGCACCATTCCTTTCGGTGAGTGGCTGACTGCCATTACGGTGAATGGTTTCAGCCGCTGGGCAGTGCCTGTGTTCATCTTGATTTCTGGTGCATTGATGCTGAGTGATCAGCGCCCGTTTGACGCCAAATACTACCTCAAGCGCCGTCTGGGTAAGGTACTGATCCCATTCATTGTTTGGTCGCTTTTCTATACCTACCTATCAGGTTGGTCGCTAATGGGTTTTGATGCGGACGTCAGTTGGGAGGTTTTGCTCAATAGTTATCATCACTACACGTACTATCACCTTGGTTTCTTCTATTACTTCATCCCACTCTACTTTGTGATTCCTTTTTTACAGATCATGGTCAGAAAGTACGGTGATAGATCTGTCTATGCCTTTACGGCGGTATGGTTGTTCACAACGCTATTGTTCTTATTGAAAATCGATGGCCCTTGGAGTCACGAGTTGTGGTTGTACACCGGGTACTTACCGTTGGGTTACCTGCTGTATAAGATGGTTCCACTTAACAAGATGACTGTCGGCGTGAGTGTGTTACTTGGTGGATTAGCGTTACTGACCACGGTTTATATGGTGGTTGATGCAAGTTTGGTCGCAGAAGAGTACACGGTAGGGCGTTGGTTATCTTACAAGACGTTGAACACCGTATTAGCGGCGAGCATGGTGTTCATGGTGTGCCGTTACTATGGTGAAGGCTTGTCTGAGAAGAGCAATCAAGTGGTTGGTTTTATCAGTAAACACAGCTTAGGTATTTATCTGCTGCACCCGATTTTCTTATGGCCAATGAAAGAGTTCGGTTGGTACCAAGGTCATCCTGCTTGGGTTATTCCATTATGGATCGTGATCAGCGGAGCTGGCGCGTTATGGATGAGCTGGTTGGTCTCTAAGTCAGAGAAAACACGTTGGTTATTGCCTTAGCGGTGGGTGCTAAGGCTTTCTGATGGATTGCTTAGAAGATACAGTTGAAGTACCTAATGTTTAGCGCTTCAATGCAAAGTGTAAGAACTTATCGCCTTGGTAGGTTAAGGTACCTTTGTCGCCAGGGTTCAGGGCGTGGAAGTAGTGGATTCCGACTTGGAACTCTCGTTTTGGACCAACCACACCACGTTGAACGTAAATCCAATACTCTTGATCTTCTTGGCCTGGTTCTGCATCAGGAAGGTCGATGGATTGTTTGTCCAACACAGTGACGTTCACTTTCTTTTCTGGCGCATTTTCACCTTGTGAGTGCTTTCGATAGAAACCAAGAAATACCCAAGCCGCTAGACCGGCGAGTGCAAAGATGGCAAAAAAGAGTGAATTAGGCATGTAACCTCCATGTAGTCGTGATGGTTATTCTAATCTTTCAAGCAATAGGGATATGTGTTTCAAGCCGTTATTCGTGAACTGTTGTAAGCCAAGCTGATTATTTTTCGGCAGACATCACATTTAGAGGCCAGTTTGGGATAAAGCATTGTTATTTATTGTCTCTTTCTCTCGTAAATAACAGTGATTTTGTATAAGAATAGGGAAATGCTCGACTAGAATTATAGTGTGGAGTGGGAGGGCTAATATGACCGATATTGAAAAAGTGGTGACAAGAACTCGTAATATAGAGAAATTATTGAGGCTTCAATATCATGCCGAAGGCGAAGGATTGCATGAGCTTGTGTCAAGCTGTGAAGAAAGGCTACCGCACGATACGGTGAGTAAGCTGCGTTATATCGCAACGTGTCGTAATAAGGTAGTCAATGAGCATGAGGCTAAGTTGGAAGACCAGCATAAGTTCATCATGATGTGTAACGACTGTGAGAAGGAGTTGACTCCACGTAGTGGTCGTTTTATTTGGCGAGTTGCAATCTTACTGATGATGGCAATGACTTTAGCTGCCGCTGGTTTCTATTATGCGAACTGGGATATGTTAACACTGCATCTGTTTTCGAAATGAAAAAATTGAACAAAAAAAGGGACGCTAATGGCGTCCCTTTTTTTATCTGTAACTTGCTTAGTACATCATCGGTAGTGTCATTAGACCTACAACTACCGCGATCATTACAAGTCCTTGTCTTTGCGAAGATGAAATCATAACACTACTCCTAAATTTGGTTGTCTCTCGCTATGTTTTAAAGAATAGCACTACTTATGGCTTTAGATCAAGAATTACTTTCGAAGCCTTTAAAAGTGATAGAAAACTATTGGGTTTTCTATCACTTTTGCTATGTTTTACTGTGTATTTTGGGGAGCTTTTATTTTGTTCGTTGTGATTTATTTTTGTTCTCATTTGGTTTAAGTTGTTGTTTTGTAATGGTCGTTTTGTGTAATTTATATTGTTAAAGGTTGTTAAACTGTATTAATAGGGCTTGGTGGTGTCTAGGTTTGTTTAATTAAGCTTTATAGGTTTTAGGTTTAATTTTTGTGATGGTTTTTTGACAGGAAGCTTAGCGAAACCTGACAAAGTGGTTTTTATAAAGGTAATTTACGCACTTTGTAAGTCTAGGTTTGTATAGTGTTGGAAAGTTCTATGTAAGTCTGTTTTTTGATTTTAAGTGTTTGTTTTTAATGTTTTTGTGTATTTGATTTTGAACTTTTAGTTATGTGGTATTTGCAATATATAGCGACATATTGTGGCGTTGGCAGGATAGAAGTGATTGGAATTTAAGTTTGGGTTCTCTAGCGTCAATTTATATGAGTTTTCCGAACAATGAGTCTATTTTAAAAGGAATAATCACTATCGCTGCGGGTATTGTGACGACTTCAATCTAAAGATGCTCTTTTTAGTGGAAGCGTAATCAAGATCCAATTTTGAAGGGCTGAGGCTTTACATCAACATCCGTGTGCCTAGACTGGCGACGATTAAAAGCAATAGGGCAAATGATATGTGGAGTTGGTTGGCGGTTTCCTTGTCTGGTATTGGAGCAATAACAGGAACGAAACATGGGCATATCGGTCAGGCTTTATTGTATAAGGTCTTTACCTTTGTATTATTGGCGATTATTGCTCTAACTCAATCTGTTGTCGTTGATTTTACCTATTGGGTAGTCGCTGGGTTAGCTATATCCGCGATCGCAGATGTGCTTCATACTGTTACTCAAAAACGTCTTCTGCATTTTGTGTGTTTCCTGTTGGCTCAACTTTGTTACAGCAAAGCATTTTGGTTACAGCTATCAGGAGAAATGGTCTGGTGGTTGTTCGCGCTGCTGTTAGCTGCATGTATCGTTGCTTTCTTCCTATTACTCCCTCGCTTAGACAAACTCGTTTTTCCAGTGGTTATCATGGGTATTGTACTCATTCAGCTTGCTTGGGCTTCTGGTGAAGTCTGGTTACTTGAGCCTCAGCTATCACATGCTGTTGGTTTTGTTGGTTGCTGCGTGCTGCTGCTTTCCGCATTGGCGTACGCCCTAAATTTCTATCGCAGCCCAATTAAGGGCGCTTATTTTTGGGTAACGGGCAGTTACTTTCTTGCACACGCTCTCATCGTTGCTTCCCTCACCATTTAGGGTAGAGCTAGCTTAACTCTGAGCTACATCAAGGCAGCTCAGATGAAAGTAGGTACTCTACGTCTACTTCATTTAACATGAGATAGACTTATGACTACCGAAATTCATGCACACAACGTTTTAAACTTACTGAGTGAAAAGCCACTGACTCGTGAAGAGTTGACGCAAGAGCTTACTCAAACCTATGGCGCTGAAGCTCGCTTTCATACGTGTAAGCTGAACGGTCTGGATTTAGATGGATTGCTGAAATTTTTCCTGAAAATGGAAAAGGTCGTGATCATTGATGACAAGCTTTGCACTAATCGCGAACGTGTTTGTAATCACTGATCTTGAATGACCATCAGTTCTTGTCGCCAGTGAACAGTGAACAGTGATTAGCGAGTGGATGCGATATTCTTGGCTCCACTCCGACCATTTCTCCCTCGTTTGGCTCTCATAAATACACTTCCAATAACGTAAATTCCTAAGTTTGTTACTGTGTTCGAAAATCAATCTTGAGGCTGCTATACTCCGCGCACTTACGCTTTCGAGACAAACTTATGGAAATTTTATCTGCAGCGACCATGCTGTTTCTTATTATGGATCCGCTTGGCAACTTACCAATCGTGCTTTCTATCCTTAAGCATATTGATCCGAAGCGTCGCCGTATTGTTCTTGTTCGTGAACTAATGTTTGCGCTGATTATCCTGCTGCTGTTCTTGTTTGCTGGTCAAAGCATCATGAACTTCCTGCATGTGCAGCCTGAAACCTTGAGTATCTCTGGCGGTATTATTCTGTTTATCATCGCGATTAAGATGATTTTCCCAAGTGCGGGTAGTATTACTGGCCTCGCGGCGGGTGAAGAACCGTTTATTGTGCCGATGGCGATCCCTATGATTGCTGGCCCTTCAGTGATTGCGGCATTGATTCTGTTGTCGACACAGCATCCTGACAACATGTTAGAGCTTTCAGGCGCAGTGATGCTGGCTTGGGGCGCGACCTTCTTTATTCTGATGTTTAATGGCTTCTTCCTACGAGTACTAGGTGAGAGAGGCCTTAAAGCCATCGAACGCTTGATGGGCCTGTTGTTGGTTATGCTGTCGACGCAAATGTTCCTAGATGGTGTAAAGGGCTACATGGGCTAACATCAGTATCATCGCTGAATAAAAAAACGCCGCTCAAATGAGCGGCGCTTTTGTATCAACTGTTTCTGTCATGATGTTTTCTGTCGCTAAGCGTTTTATATCTAAGCTTAAGCTTTATTACATCATGTGTTTGCGTCGGATATCGAGTAGGGCAAAGACGCCGAAAATCAATATGGACCACTTCTCCCAACGTGACATTTCGATCTTATCGCCAAAAGCACCGATGAAAATCAGCATCTGCAGGCCGTGCATGAAGAATAAGAATGCTGTCATGATATAAAGCGCAATCGCAGCATTACCCGGGAATGGGTAGAAAATATTGGCGATTAAGATAAACCAAACAAAGGCGATGGCTGCTTTTGCTAGTGGAAGCAAGAACTTCATTCAATAACTCCTATTCTTCAGTGATTCGATTGAACAGTCGGTAGCTCGACTGGCCAGTGGTCTTATCGCGGTGTAATTCCCAGTTTTCTGGCATAGCTTCGAGTTTTAGCTCTTTCTCTGTCTCGACGTAAATGATGGCGTTGTCGGCAAGCCAACCGTTGCTCTCAAGCAGTTGTACTGTTTCTGCGAGTAAGCCTTTACGAAATGGAGGATCGAGAAAGACCATATCGTAAGGAGTGCCTGGCTGCTTAAGAAAAGAGATAGCATCAGTGTTGACTACATTGATGTTGTCTGCTTTGAGCTCTTTCGCGTTATCAGAAAGCTGTTTGGCCGCTTTTTGATTCATTTCGAGCAGTGTCACCATTTTTGCTTGGCGAGAAGCGGCTTCAAAACCTAGACCACCAGAACCGGCGAATACATCCAAGCAGGTCGAATGTGGGATATCTTGTGCCACCCAGTTAAAGAGTGTTTCTTTGACTCGGTCAATGGTTGGGCGTAATCCTTCTAAATCATGAACAGGCAGCTTTCTACCTCTCCATGAGCCACTAATAATTCGAACAAAGCCTCCGGATGGCTTTTTTTGTGATGTGTTTTGCTGGCGACGTCTTACCATAGATTTTTTGACCGCTAATAAAGTGATACTATACCGAGCCCAATTTAAGTGGGTTCGAGTATTAAATAAATTTACAATGACAAAGTGTATCAAGCTAAAAGCAAACTTATCACTGCTTTGTCATTTTTCTTTACTATTCGTTTGTACAAGCTTGTATTGTATAACAATAGCAAAGAGTCGACGTGTATTAAGTCAATACAGCTAATTAGTAGATCTAGGAAACTCCTCTGATGACGGAAAAAAAGAAGCGCGGATTATTATCGTGGCTTGGTTTTGGTGAAGAAGAACAAAGCCCAAAAACTCAGAATGAAGCGAACGTAGAAAACGTTGAAGATCAAACTGAAGTTGAATCACAAGTTGAGGCTGAACAGGTCGCACCTGAAGTTGAAGACGCTAAATCAACGGAACCTAAGTCTGTTGAATCTGAACTTGCGGAGTCAGAGCAAACGCTTGAAGAGGCTCCACAAGATCAGCAGCCTGTCGCAGCAGAAGCAGAAGCAGAAGCAGAAGCAGAAGCAGAACAGGAAGAAGTGATTGCTCCTCAATCTAAGGTTGAAGAAGTTCAAGAGAAGCCGACAGAAAGCTTCTTTGCACGACTTAAGCGTAGCCTCAGCCGTACTAAAGCAAACATTGGTGCTGGCTTCTTTGGTTTGTTCAAAGGCAAGCAAATCGATGAAGACCTGTTTGAAGAATTAGAAGAGCAACTTCTGATCGCCGACGTGGGTATGAATACCACCGTGAAGATCATTGAAAACCTAACAGAAAAAGCATCCCGTAATGACCTAAAAGACGGTGAAGCGCTTTATGGTCTGCTTAAAGAAGAGATGTCAGAAATCTTGAGCCAAGTGGAACAGCCACTGGTTGTTGATACCACTAAAACACCTTACGTTATCTTAATGGTGGGTGTGAATGGCGTGGGTAAAACAACCACTATCGGTAAGCTGGCGAAACAATTCCAAAGTGAAGGCAAGAAAGTGATGCTGGCGGCGGGTGATACCTTCCGTGCGGCAGCGGTTGAACAACTTCAGGTTTGGGGGCAGCGTAATGATGTTCCGGTTATCGCTCAGCACACTGGTGCCGATAGCGCGTCTGTTATCTACGATGCGATTGAAGCGGCGAAAGCGCGTGGTGTTGATGTTGTGATTGCAGATACTGCAGGCCGTTTGCAGAACAAGAGCAACTTGATGGAAGAGCTACGCAAGATTGTTCGTGTAATGAAGAAGATCGATGATTCTGCACCGCACGAAATCATGTTAACGCTAGATGCAGGTACCGGTCAGAATGCGATTAGCCAAGCGAAGTTGTTTAGTGACGTGGCACCAGTAACGGGTATTACGCTAACTAAGCTAGATGGTACAGCGAAAGGTGGCGTAATTTTCTCAATTGCTGACCAGTTCCAGATTCCAATCCGCTACATTGGCGTGGGTGAAGGCATTGACGACCTGCGTCCATTTGAGTCGAAAGACTTTATTGAAGCACTATTTAGCCGCGAAGAGTAACGCGTGTAGCAAAGTGGTTTATCCTTAACCTGCTACCGTTTTAAATTTGATATGAGTGATCGTAAGAGGAATTTTCGGTGATCAAATTTCAGCAAGTGAGCAAAGCCTACCGAGGCGGACGACAAGCGCTCCAAAAAGTGGACTTTCATCTCAAACGAGGAGAGATGGCATTTTTAGGCGGGCACTCTGGTGCTGGTAAAAGTACCTTGCTGAAGTTGATCTGCGCGATAGAGCGCCCAACTGACGGACGTGTTTGGTTTAACGATCACGATATTACTCGTATCCCAGCCAAAGACATTCCCTTTTTACGCCGTAATATCGGGATTGTCTTTCAAGATCACCGCCTACTTATGGATCGCTCGATCTTCGATAACGTCGCTCTGCCTATGCGTATTGAATCTATTTCTGAAAACGAAATTAAACGTCGAGTCAGCGCCGCGTTGGACAAAACCGGTTTATTAGATAAAGCCCGTTGTTTGCCAAGCCAGCTCTCTGGAGGTGAACAACAACGGGTCGGTATTGCTCGCGCTGTGGTTAACCGTCCAACTCTGCTTTTAGCGGATGAACCAACTGGTAACCTAGATCCTGAACTATCGAGTCGTGTATTACGCTTGTTTGAAGAGTTCAACCGTGCGGGTGTCACGATCATGCTAGCGACGCACGATATCGGGTTAGTGAACACTCGCCCTCAATATCGTCATCTGGAATTAAACCAAGGCTTTTTGAGTGAGGTTGAAGATTATGGCCGCGAATAAGCGCATTAAGAAACCTCAATCCAATCGAGCAGCAAACCGGGCTTTAAGTGACGGTTTCTTTGTTGTTCATTGGAAACAAGCCAAGTCATCGTTCTCGCAAATGTGGCAGCGTCCGTTGGGTAACTTGCTGACGCTTGCGGTGATTTCAATGGCTTTAGCGATGCCCGCTTGTTTGTACCTACTGGGCAAGAACGTTGGTGAAGTGGCGCAAGATGTCACCAGCCCGTCACAAATTAGTGCCTATGTAGAGGATGGTATCCCTGAGCCGAGAGTCATGGTGCTTAAGGATGAAATCGAAAGTTGGGACCAAGTCGATCTGGTTGAGTACATTTCTCCGCAGCAAGGTCTTGAAGATCTTAGCCAGTATTCTGGTTTTGAGGACGCCCTAACTATCCTAGATGATTATTCATTGCCAGGTGTGTTGGTGATTACGCCAAGCGTACACAGCGATACCTTAATTAAAGAACTGGCAGGCAAGGTTAAGAAGCAAGAGTTAGTCACCGATGTTCGTTTAGATGAAGATTGGTTAGCTCGACTGGATGCTATCAAAGCACTTGCGGCTGTCATCGTGATTACCTTAACTGTGTTGATGCTTGGCGCAGTATTTCTGATTATCGGCAACACATTACGATTTAATGTGTTGGCGCATAAAGAAGAGATTCAAACCATGAAGCTGATTGGTGCTACCGACAGCTACATTCTTCGACCATATTTGTATGCTGGAATGTGGTTTGGTGTTTTAGGTTCGATTAGCGCGTGGGTAATGACGGCATTGATTACCGTATTACTGAACAGTGCAGTGGATGACTTGGCTCAGCTGTACGATAGCCACTTCCGCTTAATTGGCCTGAGTTGGGATGAATCTTTATTGCTTTTGATCGTCGGAACCTTGCTTGGTAGTGTAGCTGCGAAGCTTTCTGCACAGCGTCATCTAAAAGAAATTGAACCAGTTTAGGTGAATAGAGTCATATTTATACGAAAAATAGGCAGTTCTTAACCAGTTTTTGCCTTGTATAGACGAATTGATTATGCATAATTACTTCCCCCTCCTTGAAACCTGTTCATTTTAGGTTCAAGATTGTCGGGTTTTAATAGATGTATTACTCCAGATCAGAGATTGATGAGGAACCGAATGGCAAACCAAGCGTATCAAATGGCTTTAGTCACACAAGATAGTTTAGATAGCTATATCCGCTCAGCGAACAGTTACCCAATGCTGACGCCTGACGAGGAACGTGGACTTGCAGAGCGATTACATTACAAAGGTGAGATCGACGCTGCGAAAGGCTTGATCCTTTCACACCTACGATTCGTGGTGCACGTTGCAAGAGGCTACTCTGGCTACGGGCTGCCAATGGCTGACCTTGTCCAAGAAGGTAACATCGGCTTGATGAAGGCTGTTAAGCGCTTTAATCCAGAAGTTGGTGTCCGTCTAGTCTCTTTTGCTGTTCATTGGATCAAAGCTGAGATTCATGAATACGTATTGCGTAACTGGCGTATCGTTAAGATCGCAACGACTAAAGCACAGCGTAAATTGTTCTTTAACCTTCGTAAGTCTAAAAAGCGTTTAGGTTGGTTCAATAACGGTGAAGTTGAGACGGTTGCGCGTGAACTGGGTGTTGAGCCTTCAGAAGTTCGTGAAATGGAATCTCGCTTAGCGGCACAAGACGCGACGTTTGAAGCGCCGATGGACGACGACGACGGTGGTTCTGCTTACACAGCTCCAGTTTATTACCTAGAAGATAAAGCGTCAGACGTTGCTGAGACGGTTGAAGCAGCTAACTGGGAATCTCATACTAATAATCGCTTAGGTCTCGCATTGAAGAGCTTAGACGAGCGTAGTCAACACATTGTTCGCTCACGTTGGTTAGACGACAACAAAGCAACACTGCAAGACTTAGCGGATACCTATAGCATTTCTGCAGAGCGTGTCCGCCAGTTAGAAAAGAATGCGATGAAGAAATTGAAGCAAGCCGTTGGCGACTTCTAATAGCATTTAATTTTTAATAGTATTTGGTTTCTCATAGTAGCAAGCAAATAGCTTAATTTTGAAAAGGCCGAGATCGAGAGATCTCGGCCTTTTTGTTTTGGATCGATTTCTCAACTTTTGCGATCGAAATTTGCAAAATGATTTTGTGGATAACTCTGTGAGGAATTTATTCGTCAGCTGTCTAAAAGCAGGGTGTAGTAAGGCTTTGACAGGGTTTTTTGAGTGGGGATATGTTTCAGTTAACCCACAGTTAGATCAGGATCATTACTACATGTTGTGGATCTATTTTTAAAAAGGCACTTTATTCACGCAATTCACAGATTTATCCACAAATGGTGTAAAAGTGATCGCTGGTGGATAACCTTATTAAGTGGGTGTGATTGTTAGCCTTGGGATAGGTTACAATGGCAGCAAAGTAAATCAGTATAAAAAGAGAAAGTCATGGACCAGTTTAAACATATCGACGTTAAAGGTGCTCAAGCCCTTATTGAACAAAGTGAAGCTCGACTTGTCGATATACGAGATCCGCAATCTTTTGCGGTAGCCCATTCAGAAACCGCCTACCACCTGACTAACGATACAATGGTGTCGTTTATGGATGAGGTTGAGTTCGAACAGCCTATCTTAGTGATGTGTTACCACGGTATTAGTAGCCAAGGCGCGGCACAATATTTAGTGAACCAAGGCTTTGAAGAGGTATATAGTGTTGATGGCGGTTTCGAAGCTTGGCATCGTGCTGAACTTCCGGTGATTGCGGGTTAATAGCTTTATCACTTAAACGCTTCAAGCATCTCCATAGTATGAATAGGAAGTAACAATGATTAGATTGATGGTGTTAGACAACCCACGTCTTGCTCAAGCATTTATTGATTATATGGCCTCTCGTCAGATCCCTATTCAGATGTCTCCAGAGGGAGAAGGGCGCTTTGCTTTGTGGCTTCTTGATGGTCAATTTCAGGTTGAAACCGAAGCTGAGCTGAATCGTTTTCTTGCTGAACCCAATCATAAACGCTATCAAGCGGCGTCTTGGGATATGGCTGAGACTAGAAAGAGTAATTTCCATTACCACACGCCAAGCTTTTTGGGCATGATTAAAGCAAAAGCAGGTCCTGTGACACTGAGCCTAATGTTGGTGTGTGTGGTGATTTTTGCGCTGCAACAGATTGGTTTTGGCCAAGCTATTTTCAATGCCCTGCACTTCCCAGCAGTTGATGGACAGCAATGGCAGCTGTGGCGTTGGTTGAGCCATGCTGTTCTGCATTTCTCTGTTATGCACATCGCATTCAATATTTTGTGGTGGTGGCAGCTAGGTGGGGATATTGAGAAGAAACTAGGCAGCCTCAAGCTACTTCAGATCTTTGCTGTCTCTTCTGCGCTTTCAGGTGCTGGTCAGTATTGGGTTGAAGGGGCGAACTTCGGTGGTTTGTCTGGTGTTGTGTACGCTTTGGTTGGTTACTTATGGGTTGTCGGTGCGAAGGCGCCACAACTTGGTTTAGGTATCCCAAGACAGATTGTCGGCTTTATGTTGGTGTGGTTAGTGCTTGGGTACATGCAGCCATTTATGGCGATCGCCAATACAGCGCATTTAGCTGGCCTAGCCGCTGGTGTCATTATTGGCTTTATCGATGCGATGAAAGCACCGAGCTCGGCAAGAAGCTAACTCATTTTTTCTAGTGAGTAGCCAAACGATAGAGACAAAAAAGCGGCCAGATGAGCCGCTTTTTTATTGGGATTCGTTTTTACATCGTTACTGGTAAAGATATTTGGTAAACAATAAGTCAGCAATGAGAGTTTTACCTGTTTCAGGAAGTAAAATCTTATTGAGGTGCTCAACTAAGGACTTTCTCAAATCTTCACGACCGGATAGAGACTTAATTGTCTCTTCATTTTGCTTGCCGAGTAATTCAATCACCGCATCACGAATCAATGGCTGATGATGCTCAATGGCTTCTAAGTCATTACTATTTGCGACCATTATGTCGAGACGGACCTGAATATAGCCCAGTTTTTTACCTTTAGTGTAAAAATTGGTGGTGAGATCGGGCTCTAGCGTGAAGTAGGCTAGTTTGGGTGTCGATTCTTCTTCAGCGAAACTTGATGCTGAAAACAGTAGATTAATCGCAATAAATAGTTGGGCTACATAACGTTTGTGCATATTTGAGACTTTTCTTTAGTTTATTCGCGATATTCGAAACGCATTAGTCTTGTTACAATGAGCGGTCTAAATCTAAATACGTTTACAATTCGAAGGACGCTTTAATTTTATTCGAAAGTTGAAGCTTTATTGTACGTGTAAAGTCACCTATTGAATACTAGTATGAATCAGTCAATATCATTGTATCTAAATTCATTAATGAATGTAGATTGGCAAAGCACAGAAAAATTTAATTTTCCTAATGAAACCACCAAAGAGTGGCTTATGGAACAAGGATCGCTTTCCCGTAAGTTGGGCAAGTGCTGCAAGCACCTGTCTGTTGAGTTGCTTCATAATCAAGTTGTGGAACGATCAATTCTGCAACAGGACGAAGAACGCCTTTTATCATCACATGATTGCTTACTGCGTAAAGTGATTTTAAAGGGTGATGATGAGCCGTGGGTGTTAGGTCGAACCTTAATACCTCGAATTACCCTAGAAGATCATCAGCATTCTGACCTTTCTCAACAAGGGGATGTCCCGCTTGGGTTAACGGTTTTCAGTGCTGAGAACGTGGAGCGAGATGCGCTTCAAGTCGGTTGGGTTATCGCTGGCGATGAGCGATTACTCGCGCGTCGTTCTCGATTATGGATGAATCATAAACCGATGCTTGTGGCCGAACTTTTTTTACCAACATCCCCCATTTACTCTAAGGAGAGTGTGTAAATGCTTGCCACCAAAGCGAAGGCGTACTGGCAATTGACGCGAATGAATCGCCCGATTGGTACTCTGTTACTCCTTTGGCCGACCTTGTGGTCGCTGATTATTGCTGCGAAAGGCATGCCTGATTTTGATGTCTTGGTTGTTTTCATACTCGGTGTGGTGTTAATGCGATCGGCTGGCTGTGTGATTAATGATTTTGCTGACCGTAAAGTTGATGGTCATGTCAAACGCACCAAGCAACGTCCATTACCTTCAGGTTTGGTTTCCAGCAAGGAAGCCATTGTGCTCTTTCTAGTGTTAGCTGTGGTTTCTTTTTTGTTGGTACTCACCATGAACCCGCTGACTATTAAGCTCTCTTTTATTGGGGTTGGTCTCGCGTTCATTTATCCTTTCATGAAGCGTTTTACACACCTTCCACAGTTGTTTCTCGGATTGGCTTTCAGTTGGGCAATACCAATGGCTTGGGCGGCGCAAACCAATGAACTGCCAAGCATTGTGTGGTTTATCTTCGTGATTAATGCGTTGTGGACGATAGCCTACGACACGCAATATGCGATGGTTGACCGAGATGATGACTTGAAGATTGGCATCAAGTCGACGGCTATTCTGTTTGGTCGTTTTGATAAGCTTATGGTTGGCGCGCTGCAGTTAGTTACACTGGCGATGTTGATTGCATTGGGCATGCACTACCAACTCGGTGATACTTTCTACTGGGCACTGTTAGTTTCGGGAAGCTTGTTCGTGTATCAACAGCATCTGATGCGTCACCGCGATCGAGACCTTTGCTTCCAAGCCTTCTTGAACAATAACTATGTTGGAATGGCGGTGACTGTAGGCTTGTTCATTACCTTCTGGTAAGCATCAACTTTACAAGTAAACGAACGCTAAAGAAAAAGGCACCCATTGGGTGCCTTTTTTGATCGTGTTCAGTCTAGTGATTAAAGTGAATGCTAACCAAGAGATTATTCTGCTTGGTGGATACTCTCTTGAATCGTCAAACGTACTTCAGGGTAAAGCATTGAGTAGAGAAGTTTAGCGAATTGCTGAGTCTTTTCTAAATCACAGTTACCATCGTTATCCAGATATTGCTGCTGTTTCAGAGTTGCGAACATCGACGCAAACACGCCTTTATCGAAGAACTCCGGTGCGTTGATACCTTGTAGGCGACCCAGTCGCTGTGCGATGTCTTGGCTCTTCTGCTCAAGGTCTGACTTATCTAGATCAGGATTCTCTGCCAATAGGTTCAGAGCAATTGAGTAGCGCTGGAGCGTTTCTGAAATCGTACGGCCTAGTAGCATCAGTGCTTGGCTGTTTGACTGGTTGATCGTTACTTGGTTGTTCGACACAACAAGCATGCCTTGACCGACTAGCTCATCAATGATGTTCGCAACCACGCTTTCAAGCTGATCTTCGTCGTAGCTTAAAAATAACTCTTTCTTTAAGAATGGGTAGATAGCTGCAACATTTTCTTGAATAGCGTCGATTGATAAACCGTGCTGACGAATGGTCATCTGAGCGATCAATGATGGCAATGCAAACAAGTGAATGATGTTATTACGATAGTAGGTCATCAGAATCGATTGGTGACGATCAAGCGAAATGATGTCGCCCATAGTGTCTGATTCAATTAAGAACTTGTTCAATGACTCTGCGTGTTTTACTAAGTCTTCAGCGCTGTCTTTAGGCACTGTGAATGTACCTGAATAAGGCACATTCTTAAGTAAAGACAGGTAGCAGTTGATCTGAGAAACCAAAGAGTCACGAGACAATGCGCGCTGTCTTGAAGCCAATAGTGCCGTTGCACAAAGAGTCAGGGCATTGGTCGCTGCCGCATCGTTAATGTGCGTCATCATTTTGGTTGCCAAGTCATTAACCACCGGGTTCATCCATTGTGGTTTGCTGGTTCCCATTGGGTCGATATCTTTAGTCCACTCAGGAGCATGTTCGTTCAGATATTGGTTAAGCTGAATTGGCTCACCGAAGTTCACGTAGCCTTTACCAAAGTTACGCAGCTTACGAATTGTACGAATCACTAGACTCGCGTTTTCTTTCTCTTTACGCTTACCACGAAGTTCTTTCGCGTAGGTCGCGACTTCCATTACGTGCTCATAGCCGATGTATACAGGAACCAAAGTCACCGGACGGTTCATGCCGCGCAGCATGGCTTGGATTGTCATCGCTAGCATGCCGGTTTTCGCCTGCAATAGACGACCTGTACGAGAGCGACCACCTTCACTGAAGTATTCTACCGAGTAACCTTTAGCGAATAATTCCGCTAGGTATTCGCGGAAAATAGTCGAGTACAACTTGTTGCCTTTGAAGCTACGACGAATAAAGAACGCACCGCCGTGACGGAAAATAGGACCGGCAGGGAAGAAGTTCAGGTTGATACCTGCTGCGATGTGCGGAGGCACCATGCCTTCATGATAAAGCACATAAGAAAGCAGTAAGTAATCCATGTGACTACGATGACAAGGTACATAAACGATCTCGTGACCATCTTGAGCCAGCTTACGAACGGTTGAAGCGTTGCTAATATGCAGGCCTTGGTACAACTTATTCCACAACCAACCAAGAATCTTCTCACCGCGTTTAATCAGCGAGTAAGAGAAGTTAGCTGCGATCTCATCCATGATGTCTTGAGCTTCTTTGCTCGCTTTCTCTATGGAAATATTTTTTGATTCAGCTTCATCTTCTATCGCCTTTTTGATTGCTTCTGACTTTAGCAGGCGGTCGAACAGAGCTTGGCGGCTTGGTAGGTTTGGACCCGATGCTGCAAGCTTTTGACGAGAGAAGTGAATGCGTGCCACGCGCGCCAGTTTATGCGCGATGGTGCTGTCGGTACCGTGTGAGTTAGCCATGTATCGTAGAGATACCACTGGGCTAAAGCGAACCAGACAGTCACGACCTGCTAGCAATACAGCTTTCGATTTCTCTAAGCCGTTCATTGCTTGTAGGTAAGGCTTCTGGTTATTCTCTTTACCAGGTTTACGACCCCACAATACGGTGGCAGGGATAACTTGAACGTCGAGCTCAGAGTCTTCAGCATGCAGTGAAAGCAGTTCAGAGAAGACTTCAATTGATGAGCTTGGTACATAATCATCGTCTTGCAGCAGAGTTTTGCGAGAAGAGATAAAAACGTAGCGTTGCAGTGATTTGCCATTGATTTCAAGTTTGCTCAATGGATCAGGTAACCCTAATTCAAGTGCATGTTTTTGCAATGTAAGAATGTCTACACTTGAGCGAAACGGTAAGGCGTATACAATCGGTTTGCTCAAATCAATGTTCAAATCCTCTACAGGGTTTGAAGGGATTGATGTGCTCTTTACCAATAGGGATAAAGGTAGCTTCATTAATGAACGTGAAAAAGATTGTCCAGAAGACATATAGGTTCACTGCCTCAATAGTTATTTCAATGTGCTCAAGCGTATCTCTATTTCTATAATGAAAAGGATAAATCCTGTGAGTGAAATAGGGATAAGCCTAGGCGTAAATTTAATCGATGCAAGAATACCAGAAACTGGTCTAACCTTTTAATGGAAATAGTCATATTGCCGTTAAGTTTGTGGAAAATCATTCATCGACTGATTGAGTATAGAGTTAAAAATGACCAAAAAATCAAACACCGGATTCAAACGTATCGTCAAAGCTGCGGGCTTTTCGTGGCAAGGCATCACGAGCTCGTTTAAAAACGAGGCTGCATTTCGACAAGAAGTCTTCATGGCCGCAGTGCTTATTCCGTTGGCGTTCTACTTAGATGTAAACCAAGTTGAGCGAATATTAATGATTTCAGCCGTCGTGTTGGTGATGGTTGTCGAGTTGATTAATACCGCGATTGAAGCGGTCGTTGACCGAATCGGTAGCGAACATCATGAGCTTTCTGGGATGGCGAAAGATGTTGGCTCAGCTGCCGTTTTTATCTGTTTAGTATTAGCTGGTTACGTGTGGTTAGAGATCTTATTTTTGTAATTCGCTAAAAATGAACTAAAAACAACCAATTGCTTTGCTTTTGTTCAGTTACTGGATATACTCACAGTCAACTGTATAAAAAGACAGGTGAATCATGAAGCCGTTAACGCCCCGCCAGCAACAAGTTTTTGACCTTATCAAAAGTAAGATCGAAGATTGCGGTATGCCACCGACTCGTGCAGAAATCGCACGTGAACTTGGTTTCCGCTCTGCAAATGCTGCAGAAGAACATTTGAAAGCTCTTGCTCGTAAAGAAGCGATTGAGATTATCCCGGGTGCGTCTCGCGGTATTCGTATTTTGCTTGAAGATGCAGCGAATGAAGAGCAAGGGTTACCATTAATCGGTCAGGTTGCCGCTGGCGAGCCTATTTTGGCTCAAGAGCATGTAGAAATGCATTACCAAGTTGACCCAGGTATGTTTAAGCCACAAGCTGACTTCTTACTTCGCGTAAATGGCGAAAGTATGAAAGACATCGGTATTATGGATGGCGATTTACTGGCCGTGCATAAAACACAAGACGTGCGTGATGGACAAGTTGTCGTGGCTCGTGTCGACGATGATGTAACGGTAAAACGCCTAGAGCGCAAAGGTTCTACCGTTCTGTTGCATGCTGAAAATGAAGAGTTTTCTCCAATTCACGTGGACTTAGAATCCCAACACTTGTCTATTGAAGGACTTGCGGTTGGTATTATTCGTAACACGGACTGGATGTAGTCAGTGCAAACAGCTTATTGATATTTACTCTCAATAACTTGTTATTGTAATTGATATTCATTATCATCTTCTTTGTCGAGATACAAGGAAGATGATGATGCCAAACCCAACCAAACCTCAAATGAAGCCGCTTATTCGTAAGTCGCACACCTATGATCAAAAGGCTTCTTCTGATCTCGGGTCAGCACATCAAGAATTCCAAGTACCGACGAATCTTGTTCAACACCTTTGGTTTCGCAGCCGCGAAAGCCTAGCCGATGACGGTCTTGTTTATGACCCTATTGCAGCACAAGCCTGCAAGCGTTGCCAACTCGCACCTGAATGCCTTACCGGTGAACTCGACCAGCAACAACTCCTTTACGCGACACTGACTCAACTTTGTGACTCTCAAGTTCAACAGTTTTTATCTCATAACCCAGATGCTTGGATTATTAACGTGGGAGCAGGGCTCGATACCCGTTTCTACCGTTTAGATAATGGCCGCTGTCATTGGGTTGAGCTAGATGTAACCGAGAACTTAGTTTGGCGACAACGCCTGTTCCACAAGAATGAACGCTACCGTCTAGAGTGTGGCTCGGTGGATGACCTGACCTGGTTGGATGAACTTAATATTCCAGAACAAGCCTCAGTGATGGTGGTGTGTGAACATGCTCTGCTGGATTGTAATGAACAACAGACGGCGAACTTTATTCAATCTTTGAGTCGTTATTTTACCCACGCACATGCGTGTTTAGTGTTAGCTGGAGATAAAAGCTCTAGTGCTCTTGGGCAAAAGCTCGGTTCTGGAAAATACGCACATGGCTTATCTTCTCCGATAGACAGCGTCCTTAACTGGTTGCCATGGGCGCAATGGGTTAAATCGTTTTCACCTTTAGAGCAGCAATGTAATCGTTGGAAGTTGTGGCAGCGATTGTTGTGTAAGATTTCTCAGTTTAAAAAGCGTTTAACTCCTCAATTAGTACTCGTTAAATGGTAATGCTAGCTTTTTCTATCAACAGATAGCTTGGTAAAAGCTAAGCAAGACATAAAGTGCACAACATAGTGAAAGCACACTCACTAGGTTAAACTATCGCCTCTAATCAAAGAGGTGATCGTGAAGCTATTTAATCCCCAAACTATTTTTCAAACTCTATCCAATCAAGCGATGCACAAAAAAGTGCTTTTGCTCGCGATCCCGATGGTTCTTTCCAATATTACAGTTCCTCTACTGGGTTTAGTCGACGCTGCGGTTATCGGGCACTTAGAGCATTCTTGGTATTTAGGTGGTGTGGCCTTGGGTGGCACTATGATCAGCGTGACTTTTTGGTTGCTTGGTTTCCTAAGAATGTCGACGACTGGACTGGCCGCGCAATCTTATGGGGCGAACGATGGTAAGCAGCTTGGCTTAGTCTTTGTGCAAGGCGTGACCATGGCCTTAGGATTTGCTGGTGTCTTTTTGCTATTGCACAGCTTCGTTGCGGATGCGGTTTTCTCTCTGAGTAGTGCCAGTGACCAAGTGAAACACTATGGCCAGCAATATTTCTCGATCCGAGCATGGAGTGCGCCTGCTGCGTTGACTAACTTTGTGCTGTTAGGTTGGTTACTCGGAACCCAAAATGCCAAAGCACCCATGTGGATGGTGATCATCACTAATATCACCAACATTGTTTTAGATATCGTATTTGTGATTGGCTTCGGCTGGCAAGTCGAAGGCGCTGCGCTGGCATCGGTGATTGCGGACTATGCGGGTCTAACGTTTGGCTTAATTTGTGTGTATCGAATCTGGATGAAGAGGCAACTGCCATCACCATGGGATCTGCTTAAGAAAACCAGTCAAGGCTTGAGTCGTTTCGTAAAACTGAATCGCGATATCTTTCTGCGTTCCTTATGTCTGCAAGCCACTTTTACTTTTATGACTTTCCAGGGCGCAAGCTTTGGTGATGATGTGGTGGCAGCCAATGCGGTACTGATGAGTTTCTTGATGATCATTTCTTATGGGATGGATGGTTTTGCCTACGCAATGGAAGCCATGGTCGGTAAAGCGATCGGCGCGAAAGATAAAGATGAGCTCAATCAGTCTTTGATAAGTACTTTCTTTTGGAGTTTCAATATTTGTTTGGTACTGACCATAGTGTTCGTGATTGCTGGGTCTAGTTTGATTAATATGATCACCACAATCCCAGAAGTGAAGACTCAGGCTGAAGTTTATTTACCGTGGTTGATTGCGATGCCGCTCGTTTCTATGTGGTGCTTCTTGCTGGATGGTATCTTCGTGGGCGCAACCAAAGGCAAAGATATGCGTAACAGTATGTTTGTTGCGACCTGCAGTTTCTTTGCGATTTTCTATTTAGCATCAGGTTTAGAAAACCATGCGCTGTGGCTAGCAATGTTGAGCTTTATGGCGATGCGTGGGATTGGTCTTGGTGTTTTATTTGTTTCTCAGTGGAAGAAAGGAGAGTTTCTCGCTTAGCTTGCATAGCTTAGTTCAGGGAACGAAAAATAAAAACAGCAAGCTCATGGCTTGCTGTTTATGTATTTTGCCTACAGGTGGTCAAATAGTCCTGTTGGTTCTTTGTTTAGAATAAACGGTTAAGTCCGTTAAGCGCTGCGACGCGATACGCCTCGGCCATCGTCGGATAGTTAAAGGTAGTATTCACAAAGTATTCGATGGTGTTGGCTTCACCTTTTTGTTCCATGATCGCCTGACCAATGTGAATGATTTCAGCGGCACGTTCACCAAACACGTGGATACCTAAAATCTCTTTAGTTTCACGATGGAAAAGTATCTTCAAGCTACCAATATCTTTACCTGCAATTTGAGCGCGAGCTAAGTGCTTGAATGAAGAACGTCCCACTTCATACGGTACTTTAGCTGCAGTAAGCTCTTGCTCGGTTTTACCGACAGAGCTGATCTCAGGAATGGTGTAGATACCTGTTGGGATGTCTTCGATAAGGGGTCGTTCTGCTTCACCTTTCACCACGGCTTGGGCCACAAATCGACCTTGGTCATAAGCAGCACTTGCTAGGCTAGGATACCCAATCACATCACCGACAGCGTAAACATGTTCAACACTGGTTTGGTAGTTGCTGTTGACTGATACTTGTCCACGAGAGTCCGCTTCTAAGCCAACCGCACCAAGGTTCAGTTTATCAGTATTACCCGTTCGACCATTGGCATACAGTAGGCAATCGGCACGCATTTTTTTACCTGACTCTAGATGAATGATTACACCATCATCTGTTCCTTCAATTTTCTCAAAGGTCTCATCGTTACGAATAACAACACCACTGTTCCAGAAGTGGTAAGAAAGTGCATCTGAGGTTTCGTTATCTAAGAAGGACAACAGGCGATCGCGAGTATTAATGAGATCGGTTTTAACACCTAAACCGCGAAATATAGAGGCATATTCACAGCCGATAACACCAGCACCATAGATGATGATGTGTTGTGGGTCGTGTTTCAGAGAAAGAATCGAATCACTGTCGTAGACACGTTCATGCATGAAGTCGACGTTGTCTGGCTGATAAGGACGAGAACCTGTCGCGATAACAAATTTGTCTGCGCTGTAGTGTTCCTCAGTGCCGTCGCTTTGCATTACGGAGATCGTGTGGGTATCGATAAAACGTGCAGTACCGAAGACTAACGTGCATTGGTTGCGATCGTAGAAACCTTGGCGCAAGCGAGTCTGTTTGTCGATGACCGATTTAGCATGTCCCAGAATATTGGAAAATGTTGAGTGGATACTTTTATTGTTCTGACAAAACAGAGGGTTACTGTTGAATTCAATAATACGACTTACGGCATGACGCAGTGCTTTGGAAGGAATGGTCCCCCAGTGGGTACAACCACCCCCAACGCTGCTCTCTTTTTCAATGATAGCAACGTTCAACCCGGCTTTGGTTAATCCCATCGCTGCCCCTTCTCCTCCGGGGCCACTACCAATTACGATTACATCAAAGTGGTTGGAGTGCGACATAGATATCTTCCTTGTTATATTTGATTAACATTGCTTTAGCGAGATTTTAACTGATTCTGTTCTTGGGTACATGAAAAGGGCATCAGAGAGTCGGTGAGATCACGTCATGCTACTGAAAAAATAATATTTGGTATGTCGTATGTCTCCAAATGACGGTGCGGATATTGAAATGTTTTCTTTGAACGTATTTACTTCGATACGTGAACAAAGAGGTGTGTTTAGTGTCTTATATAACCAGAGTGCCTTATATAAGTAAGTGATTCGCGTTATATTGAATAGAGTATTAGACATGCCTGTTTAGGCTGTAAAAGAAGATGTTGATAAAGTATGAAACCAATGGGCATTCGCGCACAGCAAAAAGAAAAGACTCGTCGTAGCTTAATCGATGCGGCATTTAGCCAACTCAGTGCCGATCGTAGTTTTTCTAATCTAAGCTTGAGAGAAGTCGCTCGTGAGGCTGGAATAGCTCCGACTTCCTTTTATCGCCATTTCAAAGACATGGATGAGCTTGGCTTAACCATGGTCGATGAAGGTGGCTTATTGTTGCGTCAGTTGATGCGTCAAGCTAGGCAACGCATAGTAAAAGAAGGCAGCGTGATTCGCACATCGGTTGAAACCTTTATGGAATTCATTGAAAGCAGCCCAAACGTATTCAGACTGTTATTGCGGGAGCGCTCAGGAACTTCATTTGAGTTTCGTGCAGCGGTAGCTCGTGAGATACAGCATTTCTCTGCTGAGTTAACCGAATATTTAATCACAACAGGAATGACAAGAGACGAAGCTTTTACTCAAGCGGAAGCCTCCGTCATCTTGGTTTTTAACTCAGGGGCAGAAGCATTAGATTTAGATCGACGTCAGCGAGATGAATTGGCTGAGCGTTTGATCATGCAATTGCGAATGATGGCCAAAGGAGCTTTTTGGTATCGTAAAGAACGTGAACGTAACCGATTAAAAGGCGGGATTGAATAATGTCGAATGAAAATAATACTGTAAACCATGGTTCTGAAAGAAAGACACTCGTACTTGCTGTTGTAGCAGGTGTGTGTGGTGATGCACTGTTATCTTGGGTAACAATGAGCGAAGTGGGCTTCTCTATTTTCCCGCTGATTGCTTTAGTGTTGGCTGTACAAGCGCTATACCAAGAATACCTAACAAATCCAGTATCTGAAGATATTCCGTTAGTGGGTTTAGCTTGTTTCTTTGTAGGTGCATTTGGCCACTCGGCTTTTGTGAAAGCACAACACCCTGATGCAGGTTCAAACTTCTTTGCGATTATCGTCGCGATGCTACTGCTCGCTTGGGTAGGTAAGAAGCTAGGCTTTATCGGTAAAACCGCTTAAACCAATCTATAAATAAAAAAACGAGCCAATTGGCTCGTTTTTTTGTATCTGCTGCTTAGCTTCGATTTAGAGAGCGAGGTTTACGCTTTACGCTCTAGGAACACACCTGCTTCCATATGGTGTGTGTAAGGGAACTGGTCAAATAGAGCAAAACGAGTGATGTCGTGTGTTTCGCTTAGAATGTCTAGGTTCTCTTTCAATGTCTCAGGGTTACAAGAGATGTACATGATGCGCTCGTAGCCTTGAACCATCTTACAAGTATCAACATCCATACCTGAACGCGGTGGATCAACAAAGATAGTGTTGCAGTTGTAGCTCTTAAGATCGATGTTCGCTTGCTGTAGACGACGGAATTCACGCTTGCCTTCCATTGCTACGGTAAAATCTTCCGCAGACATGCGGATGATCTGAACATTTTCAATCTTGTTGGCTGCGATGTTGTATTGCGCAGATTCTACTGACGGCTTCGCCAGTTCTGTTGCCAGTACACGTTCGAAGTTCTGTGCCAGTGCTAGTGAGAAGTTACCGTTACCACAGTAAAGTTCAAGTAAGTCGCCTTTGCTGTCTTGAGTACAGTCGACTGCCCACTCCAACATTTTCTCTGCTACTTTGCCGTTTGGTTGAGTAAAGCTGTTCTCAACTTGCTGGTAGATGTAGCTATCACCATTCACATCTAGCTTTTCAATGACGTAGTCGCGATCCAGTACGATTTTCATTTTACGCGCACGGCCAATCAGATTTAGGTTAAAACCTTCATCGTTCAATTGTTGTTTTAGCGCTTTAGCGTCTTGAATCCACTGCTCACCTAATTGGCGGTGGTAAAGCAGTGACACCAAAATCTCGCCGCTTAAAGTCGAAAGGAAGTCTACTTGGAATAGTTTGTGGCGCAGAGAGTGGTTGTCCTTCATTGCATCCGTTAATAGAGGCATTAGGTCGTTAATCAGGCGGCTAGCCGCAGGGAACTGGTCTACGCGATATTTTTCTTTAGTTTCTTGATTGAACATGACGTAATACATATCGTCACCTTCATGCCACACGCGGAACTCTGCACGCATACGGTAGTGTTGTTCTGGAGATTCATACACTTCCAGCTCAGGCACATTATATTCTGAGAACATTTCAGTAAGACGCTCAGTCTTTTCTGCCAGTTGTTCTTGGTAGCGTTGCGGGTTTACTTCTAAATTCGCCATTGTTATGCCTTTTGCTATCGTGCTTTTAAATCAAGAGCGCAGATTTTATTCAATCACAGGCGCTTGTCCAGTGTTGAGAGCCATTCAGTTTAAATAGACGACGAAAACTATAGCTTATAACTATCTTAGACTAGACAAATGATTCATAGGTCAATACTATTTCCGGCAAGCTGGTGCCATGTGGATGTATAGATGGCTGAAGAGGGAATCTGGTGAAAATCCAGAACTGACGCGCAGCGGTAAGAGAGAACGAGTATTCAAAGACACTGCAAATAGCATTTTGTGGGAAGTCGAATATTAGGTAACCATAAGGTTGTGCTCTTGAGTCCGAATACCTGCCAGCGGCTAAGCCATACAATGTGGTTTAGTAGGACTTTACGCGATTTAGGATCACAACATGAACAAATCCCTTATAGCGGTTGCTGTAGCATCGCTGCTTTCACCTATCTCCAATTTACACGCACAAGAAACATCTGCTGACGAAACCATGGTCGTTACGGCTAACCGTTTTGAGCAAAGCACTCAAAGTACAACGTTACCTGTTGTAGTTGTTACTCGAGCAGAGATTGAAGCGATTCAAGCTAATGATATTTACGAAGTACTACGTCGTTTACCTGGTATTCAGGTAGCGAGCAACGGCGGCTACGGACAAAAGCAGAGTGTTTTTGTTAGAGGTACTAACTCTGACCACATCTTAGTACTGATTGATGGCGTAAAAACAGCAAGTGCAACATCAGGAGGAGCAAATTTTGCTGCTATTCCACTAGTTGGGGTTCAGCGCATTGAGTTTGTGCGTGGTCCTCGAGCTGCAATTTATGGAGCCGATGCGATTGGTGGTGTAATTAATATTATTACAGACACATCAAGTTCAGAAGCAAAAGTTAGCGTAGGGTTTGGATCTGATTCATACAAAAAAGGCAGTGTGGCAGTGTCTGGTAATATTACAGACTCGACAAGTGGTTCTGTAGCTGTAAAGCGAGCAGAGACTGATGGGTTTTCTGTTCAAAACTCAGCAGGTGATCAAGACGCAGATGGACATGAAGTGACTGAGCTAGCACTTGCGATAACTCATAAGCTGAATGACGAGTTTAAGCTTAAGTTTAATTCTACTTACTCGGATGGTGAAACAGAGTACGATCCGAAAAATGCTACAAAAGATCAGACACTTTACAGTGCAATTGGCCGTCTTAGTTATACTGGAGAAACGTTGTCGAGCAACTTTTCTTTAAGTAAAGCTCAAGATTCTAGTAAAGATTATTACTACAAAAGTACTTATCAAACGGACCACCAGGCCGTTGCTTTCACAAATTTATTCACTGTGAACAATGAAGTTTCTATTGGTGCGGGTCTTGATTGGTCTAAAGATGACGTATCAGAGTCCTCAAAAGACTATGCCGAGAAATCTCGTACGAATAACTCGCTATATGTTAGTGGCTTTTATGACAACCAAGCCGTACAAGCTGAATTAGCTTTACGCGGTGACGATAACCAACGCTACGGCAAGAATACTACATGGCAAGCGGGTTTAGGATATTGGTTAGCAGCTAATTATCGCGTGACGGCTAATGCTGGTACGGCATTTAAAGCACCGACATTTAATCAACTATATTGGCCGGGCTCAGGTGTTCCAACCTTGAAACCTGAAGAGTCAAAAAACTATGAAGTCGCGTTCGAAGTCCATCAATCATTGGTTGATTGGAGAGTATCGGCTTACAAAAATGATATTAAAAACATGATAGTTGGATGGCCTTCAAAAAACATTGGTGTCGCTGAAATTAAAGGCTTAGAGCTATCGGGAGAATTCGATACAGGAAGTTTTTCTCACCAAGTTAGCCTTGACTTTATGGACCCGACAGATAAAAGCGATGGGTCTCAACTTTTACGTAGAGCGAAACAAAATGCTAAGTGGAACGTGACGTATTTTGCGGACAACTGGCAGGCGGACTTGAGTTATTTATATCAAGGTAAACGTATGGATAGCGGCAATGCTGAGTTAGATGAGTACTCGCTAGTAGATATAGCTGCGAGCTACTTTGTGACGGATCATTTCACAATGAGAGGGCGTATTGCTAACCTTTTTGATAAAGATTACACGTTAGCCAAAGGGTATGAAACACAAGAAAGAAGTTTCTTTATAAACGCTGACTACCAGTTCTAATTAACAACTAAACCGCCTTCGGGCGGTTTTTTCTTATTGGATATATCAATGAAAAAGAAAGTCGTCATGAGTTGGTCGTCAGGAAAAGACTCTACGTTAACGTTAGAGCGCCTACTTGAAAGCACCGAGTATGAAGTTGTTGCTCTGTATACTACGTATGTTGGAGATGAAGTTCCTTTCCAGGTAACTCCTATTGAGGTAGTTGCAATGCAAGCTCGATTGGTCGGTTTACCATTAATCATGATTGAGCTACCGGAAGTCTTCCCAAGTAATGAGGTTTATCAAAGTACGATTGTCTCGGTACTTAAAGATTCTAGTTTATCAATCGATGCGGTCGCGTTTGGAGATATGTTCTGTAATGGCATTGCCGATTACCGAAGAAGTTATATAGAGCCAGCTGGTTGGGAGTGTGTGTTTCCCCTAATGGGAGAGAGCAGTCAGGTACTTGCGAGTGAAATAATAGACAGAGGAATCGAAACCTTTCTCGTCACGGTCGATACCGATGCATTAGACATGAGCTATTGCGGGAAAGAATACACGTTTGAGCTAATCGACAGTTTACCGAGTCACGTCGACCCATGCGGCGAAGATGGTGAGTTCCATACTTTAGTAACGTCAGCGCCATGCTTTAAAGGAAGGCTTAAGATAGAGCTGGAAAATGTAGATCAGGGTGAGCGCTTTGTGCATCAACGCTACCGAGCCTGCATTATGTAGAGTGATGATTGGCGAAAACTAAGTGAAGGGGTATCATTGCAACGGAACTTATTACAGGTAATGGTTGTGTCGGAAAGCATACAAAAAAACATATTGATCTTTGATTCTGGAGTTGGCGGTCTGTCCGTATATAAAGAGATAAGCCACTTACTACCGAATCATAACTATACTTATGTATTCGATAACGAGGCTTACCCATACGGTGAGCTCGACCAGCAAGTCCTTATCCACAGAGTTCAAAGCATCGTCGCCAGTTTTGTGGCTAGCCACGCTATTGATATTGTGGTGATAGCCTGCAATACAGCAAGTACAATTGTGTTACCTACACTAAGGGCTAATAACCCAATCCCTATTGTCGGGGTTGTTCCGGCAATCAAGCCAGCATCGCTACTTGCCAATAAAGCCGTTGGTCTTATTGCAACACCCGCAACGATTACTCGTGAATACACACACGAGCTCATCAAAAACTTCTCTAGTAATAAAAGAGTTGAGCTTTTAGGTTCTACTCAGCTGGTGGATATGGCCGAAGATAAACTCCGAGGAGAGGCGATTAACCTTGAAGAGCTGCAGCAAATCCTTCAACCAATGATCAACACAATTGATGTGGCTGTTTTAGGGTGTACTCATTTCCCACTGATCAAATCAGAGATTCAGCAAGTGCTAGGTAAAAACGTGATGTTGATTGATTCAGGTAAGGCTATTGCTAAGCGGGTTCAAGATTTATTGGATTTAGAGAGCAGTACTGAAGAAGGGGGAGTGCGTGAGGCTTTTTGTAGTGCACTTCCTAAAAAAGAAAGTGCACTAAATAGTATGCTGAAGCAGTTAGGGTTTAGCTCAGCTCAGCTTCGTCCGTTTCTGGATGTTTAGGATCGTTTGCAACGCGTACTTTTAAAGTACGTTGCATGTAATCTTTATCGTTAAGTTCTGAAATAGCATGATTCACATCATTACTTGCCATAACAACAAATCCAAAACCTCTTCTTTTACCAGTACGTTTGTCTTTCATTAAACGTACAGCAAATACTTCACCATATTCAGAGAACAATTCACGTACATGTGATTCATTCGCTTTGTATGGAAGGTTACCCACATAAAGTGTTTTTGTTGAAGCCTTAGGTTCTGACTCTGATTTTGAGTTGGTGCTTGAAAAATTAACAACAAAAGCGGAAGCCAAGACACCAAGGATAAAGGTAATTGCAGGCGATATATCTACCTGAGAGAAAACAATGCCGCCCAATACAGCTAGCGCGACAATTAACAACATCGATTTTTTTGAGTTCATATCGGAATACTACATATTAATAAACGAAATATACGCATCTACCATTAACAAAATAGACACATGAATCTTACGTTCATGGCTTCCATTTTGCCAATGTATTGCTGTGATACGTCTCAAATGTTTAGTTTTTATTCGAAAAATGCGGATGTGGTGGCTTTTTAGGCGAACAAAACTTTTATTTAAAAAAGCTCTTGTGCTCTATATCGAACTCTCTATAATGCCGCCTCACCGACAAGGAGTGAGACGAAAGTCACGCTGCGAAATCGGTAGAGAATAAGAGTTTGAAAATAACCCTTGACTCTCTAAGTGGTGCAGGTATAGTACGCACCCCTAGCGACTGAGATGTAAGTCACAAAACGCTAGAGCTCTTTAACAATTTAAACCTATCAATCTGTGTGGGCACTCGTTGATGAATATC
>NZ_JBGOOU010000037.1:0-55467 GCF_041439815.1 Vibrio sp. 1F279
GATCTTATTCTTCGTGCCGGTTAATTAGAATGCGGGGTTCATGACGCGCTTACAGATTAATCGTTGAATTAGCCATTTTAATTTCCTCTCTTAACTGAACTTTTCATATAACAAACATAAAACACCGCAAAAATAACGGCATAGACGGCGAAACTGATCATTGGGCCACTCCTTTTGCTGGTGGCATAATTCGTACTCGGTTTGTTGTGTGCCAACACATTGCATCCCCATTAAACAAGCCGCCTTCGCGTAACTTAGCGCAGCCTTGTGGTAGTTGTTCACCACACTTACCGCAGCAACCGAGATCGCTTTCAATCTTTGGTATCTCGGCATGAACACGGTGAATAAGCGACTGCAAAGCTTCAACTTGCGTGTAAGGTTCGCTTGGGTAAGCGAAGAGCTGGCAAATATCATCAAGCTTTGTCATTTCATTGGGTGATAACGTCACTCTGATATCGTTATTGCCACTGGTCTTACGCTTATCCCTTAGGCGCTGTGCACGAACAGCAGCTTGTTTGCGCTTGCGTTCTTCATTCATTTTTCGGCCTTACGCTTACGAGAGTTCGCTGTCTTTTTCATTGGAGAAAGTAACTGGCGAGCTTTTGCTAAGCAAAAGTCGAAACACTTTCCACCACGGCCTCCGAACGAAGCGGTGGTTCGATAGGTTTCAATTGCGAAATTACATGCGCGATTTGCTTCATGGTGTTCGTAACCTTCACCAAGTAATATTTGATGAATATTTTTATGGATAAACTCTTCCTGAGAGTTTCGAAGTAGGGAATGCGTCATTACACAAAGTTCCTTTGGTTTCTGGGTGAAACCTGGCAATCAGTCTAAGTACTTGAAATTGGTGGTCAGCCAGTTATATACTGATTGCGAGGCTTGGTTCTTTAGTTCTAAGTCTCATTGCACAAAGTAAGCCCTTATTGGTTTGGTCACCGATAAGGGTTTTCTCTTTTTGAGCCTTTCAAAATTTCATTTCATTCAACTTACTACTCAATTGGTCAGAAAGAGCATTGAACTGATGGATCGTTTGGGCGTCTTCTGTGCCTACGCTTACTTCCAAGTTCTTGCACTTATCGCTTAGCTTAACGAGCTGTTCTAGCTCGTCATAAAACGGATCGCTTTTTGGCATTTTAGCTAGGAAGTGTTCGAAGCTCGTTCTATGTAATTGAATGGCTTTAGCGCCTTCTAGAGTTTTGTTGATAGCTGTAAGAGATAAATACGTCATAGGACTTCCTTTTTACTTTAGGTACATTGTTATTTATTGAAATATACCAGTAAGGTACTAATCATATTTGTCCTTGTAAAGTACATTTTTGGGGTTTTATTCGAATTCCATAAATTTAAGGTACAAAAAAAGCCGCTATTGTGAGCGGCTTTCCTTGAGTGATTTTTTGCTACAAGTTCATAATGACTTGTTTTACATAGCCTACTATTCGGCAATTCCCACTGATTGGGATGGGGTCATATTTGGGGTTCAGCGGGACCAAAAACTTATGTGGACCGTCAATCTCTAGCTTTTTAATCGTTGCCTCTGGAGCATCATTAAGTGTAGCTACGACAATCTTTCCATTATCAGGGCAGTTGCATGGTTCAACTACTACAATAGAACCTGCTGGTATAGACGGGGAACCGTGTGGATTGGTCATAGAGTTGCCCGTAACACGCATGGCAAAGGCTTCCTCACTGATATTGCTTGAGGTGGTTTGCCAGTCTAACTCCTCGTAAATAATATCTTTAGAGTCGATTTTACCCCAAGAACCTGCTTGCACATGACTAAGAATAGGTACTCGTCTAGTTTGTGTCGAAGTGAATAGCGTCGAAGCTTCTTTTAGGTCCTCTTCAGTATGATCTGTATCTAACCAACCTTCAGGCATGTTGAAAGATTTCTCTATGTGTCGAGCAATTCTTGGCCCAATAGCGCGTGTGGCGCCTTTTCCCATAAATCGACTGGCTTGAGTTGTAGAACGGTCAATTTTGTCTGCAAATGCCGTAGTACCACCAACTTTTTGAGCGAGAGTTCGTGCATTTTCTCTTCTAATATCTTCTGCAGTTTTCATTACATCTACCTGAGCATTTTTAGCTACTTAGAACATGTTGTTACTTTAAGATTTTGTTCCTAAAAGGTACATGTCCTTGAAGGTACGTTTTGTTTGTGTATTATGTACCTTAGAGGTGCTTAAAATGTATAAAAAATACTGGTGTCAGTTATCTGATACGCAAAGAAAATCTATGGCTAAGAAGCTAAAAACAAGTACAGGGTACTTACGCTTGGTGATTACTGGACACAAAATCCCAGGGGCTTCATTAGCAAAAAAATTACATGACATAACTAATGGAGAAGTCGATAAACATCAACTGAGGCCAGATATTTTCTAACATCATATTAAATTTTTTTAGGTCAAGGCTGACGATCAATATTCTGGATAAACATCCAGTAAGGAATAACCATGCAACCCAGTTTAAAAAGCGTTACGCATAACGCGGTAGTCGCTTGGCGAAGTAACGCGACGAAAGAACAAATTGCAGAATACATTTCTCGTTTCTATCACAAGATGAAAATCTACGAGGAGGAAGACTGCCAAAGGGAACACCTTCTCAAAGTACCGTCGGCTTTGAACAATCCAAACAACACACAAAATCTATTTCGCTATGTCAGCAGAACAAGCACAGAGGCCAAAGCTAATGTTATGGACTTACTGCCAGCCATTATTGCGGCAATGCCTAAAGCTAGGGCAACAGCGGCATTGAATCAGTTCTTAAACCCGCTTGGGTATTCAGTTGCGGCTATTGGCTCCAGCCACGCCATGGCGAACCGTGACCAATTACTGGCCGATTTTAGTAAAGAGTCATCAGAAGCATTCCGCTCGATACTCTTACTCAGTGAACATGCTACGTCTGACCAACTTCGCGATGCTTACCGAGAATTACAAGAGAGTGCCGGTTCTCACGATCCATTACTCAAATACTTAGAAACATTGATGGCGCAAAAAGGCTGACCACCTGAATGCATTTATTCACCACGCTAATTAGCAAAACAAGAGAACTTTGTGCAATGAGTCTTTCTTATCAAAATTACCACGGCCAAATGCTGTGGATAGCAAATAACGGTAACTGTCGTTATGTCGTATCGCGTAGTAAAGCCAAGCAAATTTTACAAACCATGAAGGCGAGGGTGCAGTTATGAAAAACAAGTTAGCTGATCTTAATAACCACCTTTTTGCTCAAATGGAACGCCTGTCTGATGAGGATATAACCGACGATAAATTGAATGAAGAAATTAATCGTTCAAAGGCTATTACCACAGTGTCAAAGCAAATCATCGATAACGCTCGCCTTGCTCTGGATGCTCAGAAGTTTCGTACAGAGTACGCGGGTCGAATTGAATTACCCGAAATGATTGAGGGTAATAAACATGCCTAAAGGTCAATCACATCGTTACACAGAAGCGCAGTGCGCATTCTTAAAAGAAAATAGCACCATGGTGCGGCGTGAATTGACTGAGGCCTTTAATCATCGCTTTGGAACAAGTTTGACGCTCGCTGCAATTAACAGTCGCTGTAAACGCAAAGGTTGGTTTACTGGCCGCGACGGGAAGATAGAAAAAGGGAACAAGCCTTGGAATAGCGGTACAAAGGGCTTGATCAAGGCAAACGCAGGAAGTTTTAAGCCAGGTCAAAAACCAACGAACAGCAAGCCATTAGGGCATGAGCGTATTTGTTCTAAAGATGGGTTTATTCTCGTCAAAGTAGCAGAGCATGATCCGTACACAAAAGCCAAAACGCGTTATAGGGCAAAGCATCAAGTTGTCTGGGAACGTGAACATGGTGAGATACCGGATAACCATGTGATTCGTTTTAAAGATGGGGATAAGCTGAACTGTGCTACCGACAACCTCATCTGCGTTTCATTGGCTGTCAATCTGCGTATGAATCAGAACCGAGTTCAGGACATGCCAATAGAGCTTAAAGCGACAGGGCATGCCATCGCAGAGCTCGAAGTCGCTGCTTTCAACGCAGAGAGGAAAGTCAGATGAGTATGCTCCTTACCGCTCAAGCCATGCAGTTAAAAGTCGGTAATGCGACTCGTAAACTCGTATTACTTAAATTAGCTGACAACGCCAACGACAATGGGGTGTGTTGGCCATCTTATGAATATATTGCTGATATGTGCGAGGTAGACCGCCGAACAGTGATGCGCCATATCAAAACGTTAGAGGAAATGGGGTTTGTTTCAGTTCGCACCCGAAAGGGAGAAAAGGGCAATTCGAGCAATGTATACCAGTTAAATTTAGGTAGTGACAAATTGTCACCCCCTAGTGACACACGATCACGAGGGGTAGTGTCACAGGATCACCAACCTAGTGATCCTATGTCACCCGGAATCAGTCATAGAACCAGTCAATTAGAACCAATAAAAAATAAACAAAAAAAATCGAGTGAACTTGAACCTTGCTTTGACCGTCTCTGGGCGGCATACCCAACCAAGAAATCGAAGAAGAACTCGTTAGCAAAATTCAAAAGTATCGTGACAGCGCAAAGTGAACCTCCGGAAGTGTTCACCGAGATGCTCTGTCGAGATGTAGAAACTCGCGTGGCCAATCGACAGTTTGGTTTCGATAAGCTGCACCTAACGACCTACTTGAATCAAGAACGATGGAACGACGACCATGAAAATACTCGAACAAGTCAGGCTGCACCAAAAAATCGAGTCGAGCAATACAACGCAGAGTTGCTCGAACGATACGGACACACTGCCACATCGATTGGGCGACAAGGTGATTCTTTTGAACTTGGAAGATTGGATCCAAGTCAAGTTTGTGGAGGCTTACGGGACGAAATGGCCGCATCAGGCACTACCATCGACTTGGACTCAAGCGATTACAACGATGTCGGCCAGTGAGATTCGTCGTGCAGTCAATCAGGCTTTGTTGGAAGGGGGTGCATGGCCGCCAAGCTTGCCAGAGTTTGTGTCTATGGGACGTGAAGAGCTGGTTGATATTGACGAGGCATTTATTCGAATGCTTCGTTGTGAACCAAAGGGTGATATCGAGTACTGGACATCGCAAGAGGTGGGTTTTGTTTGTAGAGGCTTGCTAAGCGAACGTGAAGCCAGAGCGAAGTACCGAAAAACGTTGAAGAAGTATGCAGATAAAGCTAAGGCTGGCTCGCTCCCCTCAAGAAACGCGATGCGTTTGACCGATAAAGCTAATGTCAAACCACTCAATGAGATTGAGCGTCCCAATCCTAAGAAGTTTCGTAAGAACTCAGTATTCGCAAGGGTCGCAGCTCTGGGAGCAAAGGTGTAATGCAAATTGAAAAGCTACTGACAAAGTTTAATGCAAAAGGGATCAATTACGAACCCTGTTCTGGCGGTAAGGGGGTACTTTCTCAAGATGAACATCTGGCAATTGTTGGTCTAGCCTGGAAGGAAGCACCAGTAGGTTTTTTGGTGTTATTCGTTGAATATTTGCAAGATAAGCCTGCACTTAAAAAGCTTTACCAAATCACCTTACAGGAAGCCAACATGCTGATGGAAAAATGGCGCGGTCCATATCCCGATAGAGCATTGGAAGCGTTAGTCAGGACAGCTATTGCAGAAGCGACCCAGCAGTTTGGCCAAGTTTGCCCCGAATGCAGTGGCAGCGGTAAGTACATTGCGAAGAACCGAGCAAGAAGAACTTGCCCTTGCTGCGATGGTGGCCGTATAGGCTGGACACAAGAAACCCGCTTTGCTTTCTTCTGCCAAACCTTACCCGTTACTTTCTCCCGCTTTAAAAAGTACGAATCGATTTTAGGTAAGTTGGTAAAACGCTTGGTAGATAGACGCAACGCAGCCGCTTTGGCGTTGCAGGGTAGGTATGAGCAAGAAGAAAGTGTGGCAAGGTGTTAGAAGCAGAGGCGTAATCCTGATTGACAAGCGCCTATTCACGGGGCTAATCTAAAAAGGCACCGGCAAAATCCGGTGTCAGGTTTAGGACCCTGTTTTTCACAAGGCGCATGTCGCCAGCTCTTTGCTGGTTTTTTATGCGTATGCTTCGGCACATCTAAATTATGGTGGGCTGGGCAAGGCTGCTTCGGCAGGCCGTACCTTGTGAGCGGTAGTCCTAACCTTGTTCAGTTCGCCACCCGAAGTTTAGGACCTTTGAGTGGTGATGAAATATTATTCACAAGGAGTCCGTAATGACAACTCTATCTAGCCCAATTGCCTCTGCTACATCATCCGATCTTGTTTTTGTATCAAGTACCAACGGTCTTGTTACGGATTCGCTTCATATTGCTAAGTATTTTGGAAAAGAACACAAAAACGTTCTTCGCAAGATAAGGGCATTAGAATGTTCTGAAGAATTTAGGTCAGCTCATTTTTGTGCGTACCCTTATACGAATGAACAAAACGGTGAAACTTATACAACTTTTCAAATGACAAAAGATGGCTTCATGTTTTTAGTTATGGGGTTTTCAGGTAAAAGAGCCGCTGAAATTAAAGAGCGCTATATAGGGGCTTTCAATGATATGCAAAAACAGTTAACTGTGGCTCAACCAACGTCTGCAATGCTCCCTCAGCAACTTCGATTACTTACTATCATGGAATATGGACAAGTGGTTGGAACAAGTGTCGTTCCGAACGATGCCATGATTTTCAGTCGTTCAGAAATCCCAGCCTTGCTAAGTGAATCCGGTTACTTCAACTCAGAACAACTGGTTGAGATCGCCCAAGCCGCCAATACTCAACTGATTGAACGTGCAAAGCATGGTTATTTCTAACCAACCATCGTAATATAAACATATAGTAAGTTAATCAAACCGCCAGTTAGGAGGGTTTAAAAATGATTAAACAGAAACAAAAAGCTGTGAAAACTCCCACAAAATTTGATGTGAGAACATCAATGAAAGCCATGCTTGCTTTTGAGCGCTTACCTACTAAGGTTCAACGTCAGATTCGGATTGCAGTTGAAGAGCTTAAACGTGGGCATGAGTTTGCTTTACGCAGAGAGAAAATCGAGAATGCTTCGAGAACTTTGTATTCTGGAAGAATAAACAAAAAATTACGCATGATTTATCGTTACAAAGATGATCACGCAATTGAGATTGTCGGCTTTGTAGATCAACGCGAAAACCCTGAATTAGTTAAGGTGCGTGCGTAATGATTCAACTGCTTCAGAATGAGTTGTATGAAGATGAAAGTCGTAAGCAGCTAGATGACTTGAAAGTGTTCTTAGATGCCAAGGATGAATATGGCGAAAAAGAAATACATGATTTTTTTAAAGCTCGTCCTCAGCTTATTTTATTGATGGGAAAGGTTTTACAGGTTAAGAACCCTAGTCGTTACAATGATGAGCTTCCGGTCATTGGGAAATACCGAGCAGATTTCGCCATTACAGATGCAAAGGCTGAGTTCTATGCATTTGTTGAATTTGAAAATGCAGAGAAAAGCTCGATTTTCCAGGTGAAAAAAAACAAAAAGACAGATACATACTTTTGGGCGGCAAGATTTGAGCATGGCTACAGTCAAGTTGTTGATTGGTATTTGCATTTAGCGCGTAACAACGATACTAAGAATATGAAGTCTGAGTTTGGTTCCCAAGAGATTGAATATTATGGTGCGCTAATCATTGGCCGCGACTATAACCTTGATGCTGGCGATAACCGTGACCGTTTTCTCTGGCGAGTAAAAAACTCATTGATAGATAGTCATCCAGTCTATTGCAACACATTTGATGGATTGCTTGATGATATGGAAACTGAGTTTATGACAACCAAGATGCCATCAACTCGGCCATAAACTCCGGCTTGTTAAATCAAGTAGTAAATGGATTCTGAAAAATACATCTAGTGGCTCAACATTGACATTCACACAAGTTGGTGCATAATTACTACATTAGAAAACCTCGTCCACTCGGCGGGGTTTTTTCGTTTCTACTGTTTATAACTGACAAAGCACCCGTTTTCATGTGAAAGCCGGGTGCTTTTTTGTGAGCGCAATATGCAAGAGAAAATCAGTTCTTTCGTTTCATACCTGAGTGCTCTGGCCTATGCAGGCTTTGGTGCATTGACTTTGCAAGATTGGGTCAGCGTAATAGGTTTGATTTTTGTGATAGTGACTTATTTTACTAACCGGTATTACAAAAAAAAGATCGTAGAGATAATCAAAGCGAATCCAGAAAAAGCGGTGAAAGTTTATGCGAAGCGCGATCTCTAAGGGTGTGTGTTCAGTCGCTGTCGTGCTCGCGCTTGCTTTTAACTTAATTTCGGATTTGCGAACTAGCCAACAAGGCTTAAGGCATATTGCCAATTTCGAAGGGTGTCGAACTCAAGCTTACCGATGCAGCGCTAAAGTCTGGACTCATGGCCTTGGCCATACTCAAGGTGTCAAGCAAGGCGATACTGTGACCCAAGAGAAAATCGCCCGCAATTTCATCGCTGATGTGAAAATTGCCGAAAATTCTGTAAATAAACACCTAACCACTGACGTTACTCAAGCTCAGTTTGATGTGCTAGTGAGCTTTGTGTTCAACCTTGGCGTTGGCAACTTTAAACGTTCCACCATGCTTAAGTTATTTAACCAAAACCAACCTTTAAAAGCGTGCCTCGAATTTTCACGTTGGGTCTATGTTAACGGTAAAAACTGCAGGGCCCCTGATAGCCAATGTTCAGGGATCGTGAAACGTCGCGAATTAGAACAACAAGCTTGTTTGAACGGTTGGTAATAAGGGGCTTCATGAACTTCTCTATCAAAAATGCTTTGTTGATAGGTTTGGTTATTTTGCTGCTTGGTAGCTTCGTTTTCTCTGCGTATCTACTTGATTTAACCAAGGTGCAAGCAAAGCGCTACGGTGAGCTTCAGGGGCAGTTTCAAGACTCACTTAACAAAAATAAGTCACTTTCTATCACCGTTAAAACCTTAAGTAATGAAGTTCGGCAAGCGCAACGGGCAGCTGATGTTTTGCTGCTAGCTAAGGCCGAGCGGAATGTTGAAACGATTCGCACAGTGACCCAAATAAAAGAGGTACTGGTTCATGAAGAATGTTCAGATGTGCCTATTCCTGATTCTTCTGAGTGGTTGTACTACCACTGAGGTCATCACTGAATACCAAGACCGGTTGGTTCTTCCTCCTGCGGTTTATCTGACTTCTTGCCAACAGCCTTTTACTGCTCCGCCGCAAACCTATGGCGAAGCGGTAGAACGTGACCCGATATGGCTAGAAGCCTGGCGCAATTGCGCTGACCAAATTGAGCACTTACGTGACTTTTACGGTTACGACAGTGCGCTCCCTAATACGGGTAAATAACACTTACTACTTGGGTGGTCGTCCACCGTTATCCGTTGTTGCCCGTAATTCATTCCTTACGAGGGTGTGCAAGCGTGGGTTCCTCGCTGTCTTGCTTGTTAGCCATGATCATATTCAGCTCGCTGCTGAAACTCCTTATATGTTAGCGCAAGTCCAGATTCAAAAAGGAACAAGCAGAGTTTGAGAGAACTTCATTAATAGGTAACGTCAGCTTAATGCGAATAAGGGCGTGACACTCGGAGAGACGAGACTCATTCAAGAGGGCTTTCAATGAACAATGAAAAACGACTTTGGAATTTAACCGAGTTGGAAGCGTTCGATTATCACCGTTCCACGATCCGCAAAAAGCTTAAGTCTGCAGGTATTGAGCCTATCGCATTTAAGGGACAAACCCCGCTTTATGATGTGGTTCAGGTGACGCCTTATTTATGTAAGGCGCCTTTAAAAGAAAGTGATGCTCCCGATTTGATGGGCTTTAAAACCGCCGCTGAGCTGAGAGCTTACGTTCAGTCTGAACGAGAGAAGTTAGCACTGCAGAAAGACTCAAACGAGTGCATTGCAAAAGAAGACTACGAGAATGAAATAGCCATTTGTATTTCAGGTGTGAAGGGCTTTAAAGACAAAGTGATAACACGCATTGAATCGGCGATCCCAACGGCAACAACGCAGCAGCTAGAAGATTTAGAAAGCTTACTTAATTTTGATTTAAAGGCGGTATCTGATGGGCTTGAACAAGTTTGATTCACGCCTTGGTGTTCAATTCGCCGATGCGGGCAAGATTCGGCGAGAGCTCGCTTATCTCTGTGCACCAACCGATAAAACTCCCATTGAAGCTGCTGACGAAGATTTGTGGATCTCTGATGGGACGGACGTAACGAAGTTTTTGTCCTCATTGGTGCCTTATATGAAAGAGCCAATGAACTGTTTGGCAAGGCGCATTTATGAAGCGGTGATTGTGGTTGGCCCTGCTCGTTCAGGTAAAACCAAAGCGTTAGTCGAAGGGTGGATTAATTACACAGTAACGCAAGCCCCTGGCGATATGCTGCTGATCTACAGCACCAAGACCAAAGCGGCAGATATGTCTAAAGCCGATTTAGACCGCTGCTTTTCAGCGACGCCAGGTATTGCACGTTTAAGAACGGGGCGAAAGTCCGACGATAACATAACGTCTAAAAAGTTTAAAAACGGCATGAATCTCAAGTTAGATTCTGCAACAGAAACCAGCTTATCGGCGTCGACGTATCGTTATGCCGGCGCGACCGATTACGACAGAGCTGATGATGGAGTGGGCCAAGAAGGCTCGAAGTTTGAACTGATGTTAATGCGCGTTCAAAACGCCAAATCTTCAGGCATGGTGATGGCCGAAAGCTCTCCTGGTCGTATTGTTAGGCACCCTAAACCGGAAGAAGAATTACTAGCCCATGAGGCACAACCATGTGGCGGCATCGCATCGTTGTACAACCAAGGCGACAGGCGCCGTTTTTATTGGTCGTGTGACGATTGTCATACGCACTTTAGACCAGAATTCGAAACCTTAAAATGGGACGACAAAGGGGATCCTTTGCTCTCGTCTCAAACCGCATATGTGGCTTGCCCAAGGTGTGGTCATCGTATTGAAGAAGTCGAAAAACATTCGAAGAATCTGAGTGGGCATTGGTTTCGTGAAGGTGCGGTCAGTCAATACGGTGAGTTAGTTGAAGACGAATCAGAGATACGCACAACCAAATGGGCCACGTTTTGGTTTGAAGGGGTGATAGCCGCTTACAGCAGTTGGCAAAACTTGGTGTATCGTTATCTCAATGCCGAAGCCATTTATGAAGACAGTGGTGATGAAGATGCGCTGATCTCCTTCATCAATACCCGAATGGGGCGCTCTTATATTCTGCAATCTCAAGGGCAAGATATTGGTGCTCATGAGCTAATGGAAAAAGCCAAAGGCAATCCTTATCTGCGCGGTGTGGTGCCTGTCGGTGGCCGCTTCTTGATAATGAGTATCGATGTTCAAGGTGGTAAATCCAATGCTCGGTTTGTGGTGCAAGCTCAGGTGTTTGGCGAAGGTCTGCAGCGCTGGGTGATCGACCGCTTTGAAATTTTAACGACACCGCATCGAAATGGTGACCGTATTAACCCTGCCATTTACGCTGAAGATTGGGACCTACTTATCGAGCAGGTGATCAAGAAAACGTATCCCGTTGCCGATGGCAGTGGGCGGGTAATGAAACCGATATTAACGCTGTGCGATTCTGGCGGTTCGGCTTCTGAAAAAGACGGCAAGAAGACCTCCGTGACCGATTTTGCTTACCAGTTCTATAACCGGCTCAAAGCTAAAGGGTTGTCACATTTGTTTCGCCTCGTAAAAGGCGCCAGCAACAAAGATATGGATTCATTGATTAAAGAGTCATACCCAGATAAGCGCAGCAAATTGGCGCATGGCGAGATCCCTTTATTAATGTTGCACACCAATCGACTTAAGAACCGTGTCGTGGCCAGCTATTCCCGTGAAGAATTTGGCTCTCGGTATTTCCATTTGCCCGCCTGGGCGGAAAGAGAGTGGTTTTATGAACTGACGGCGGAATTCATCGATGAAAAAGGCCAATGGATTTGCCCTGATAAGACGCGTAACGAAAGTTTTGATTTATGCGCGTATGCCGAAGCGGGGATGCACTTTCTTGGTGGTGATGACATCCATTGGGAAAGCGCACCCCCTTGGGCGTGTGAATGGCAGATTAACCCGAATGTGATTGATGCTGACTTACAGCCTGTTTTCGAGCGCAAGCCTAAGAAACGTTATAACCACTCAAGAGGTATTTTCGGATGAGTTTAGTGATACCGACCAATCAAGAACGTTTGCAGTGGTACCTCGAAGCCGAACAGAAAATCTTACAGCAACAGTCGGTGAAGACGGCAGAAGATGAAGAGTTGACCTTGGCGAGTTTAGCGACGGTGCGTAAAGAGATAGAGCGTTTGCAGCGCATTATCGCTCTGCAAGTTCAAGGGGGACGACGCTCTATGATACGGAGAAATTATCTTGAGTAGCCAAAACTTGCTCGACAAGCTCGTGGCCATATTCAGTCCTAGGAAAGGGTTGGAACGTGCCTACGACAGACGGCTTTTGAATAAATACAATGCAGCACTTCCCCGTAATCCGCACACCAAAAAGACAAATAAACAATCAAAAGGCGATGCCAATTCGTTGAACAAAGGCGCGAAAGCGGTGTATCAACGTGCCCGACATATGGATGAAAATAACCCGTTTGTTACGGCCATTTTGGATGAGCTTTGCGCCAATGTAATTGGTCCGAATGGCATCATGGTGGAGCCTCAGCCTTTAAACCACAAAGGGGAAGTGCATGTCGAATGCGCTCAGGCGATCATGACCTGGTGGGAGAACTTTTCTTTAAATCAAAACATCGATGCTGAACATTCTCGCGCGGAAACGGAGTGGCTTGCGGGTCGAACATGGTTTCGTGATGGCGAGGTGTTTTGTCGAATGTTCATGGGTAAGCACAGTGATTTGAATTACCCAACAGAGACGCCCTTTGCGGTGCAACCCTTTGAGCCTGATTTTATTCCTTCCCACATAACGGAAGCTGAAGGGGGACTGTTTGAAGGTATCAAGCGAAACAAGCTCGGGCAGGCTGTGAGCTATTTGATTCAGAGAGACTCAAGAGGGTTTGAGTTCGTTGATGTCGATGCGCAGTTTGTCTGCCATTTAAAGTTTACTCGGCGTTTTCATCAAAACCGTGGCATTTCCCTTTTGCATTCCATTTTAGATTTGGTCGATGACATCGAAGATTACGACCAATCTGAGCGTATTAGTGCTCAGATAGCGAGTCGTTTTGCTTATTACATAAAACGAGATCCGACATTGAATTCAAATGCAACGGACGCGTTCGATCGCGGCGGCGATTTGTTTTTAGGGATGGGAAACTCGTTTGAACTGGCACCCGGTGAAGATGCAGGGGTGGTGGAGAACAACCGAAAAGAAACCATGAGCAGCCCTTTTCGAAATGCCCAACTTCGATTAGCCAGTGGCGGCGCGGGAGTGAACAACTCTAGTGTAATCCGAGACTATAGCAACGGCAGTTATTCCGCTCAGCGCCAAGAGTTAATCGATTCGTTCAGTCGTTATCGAGTGTTGCAGCGAAAGTTCGTTTTAGGTTGGACTCGTCCACAGTATCGACATGCTTTGCAGATGGCGATGTTAGCCGGTGAAGTCAACATCCCCGCAGGGGTTAAGCGAGACTCTATTTTGAATGCAATCTATCAGGCACCAGTGATGCCATGGATTGACCCTAGCAAAGAAATGGTAGGCGTCGAAAAAGGAACCCGTTTAGGTTTGCATTCCTTAAGTCATGCACAACGTGAACGTAATATTAACCCGTTGTCGACTCGTCGCGAAATTCAATCTGAACGTCAACAAATGAACGATATGCACATCGTGAGTACGTCGGACCCTGCTCATGCGGTGAAGCTCAACAATCAAAAAGAAGAGGCAAACAATGCCAAAACCAAAGAATAGCTGGTACACGCTTAAGAACGAAGCCGATGTGATTAAGATTTGGGTGCATGGAGATATCAGTGCTTGGGATATTGATGCAATGGAAATCATTGCGGCGTTGCAAGTGGCCAACAATAAAGAGGTTGAATTGCGAATGCTCAGTGGTGGGGGCAGCGTTTACCAAGGTCTTGCAATGTATAACGCACTGAAGGCGCATAAAGGAAAGGTGATGGGCATTGTCGATGGCATGGCCGCAAGCATTGCGACTTATGTCCTGCTTGCCTGTGACTCTATCCGTATGCCTGAAAATGCCATGTTGATGATCCATAACCCTACTATCGGAGCGTGGGGCGGTGAGAAGGAAATCAACTCAGCGTTTCAACAGTTGCAAGCGGCGACCAAGACCATTTCTGAAGCGTACGCTGAAAAGTCGGGTCAACCTCTTGAAGAGGTACTGACTGCCATGGACAAAGAAACGTGGTTCACGGCGCAAGCCGCTAAAGAGTGGGGGATTGTTGATGAGGTGGTTGAAGCGGTCGACCTTAGTAACGCATTACAAAACCTCGATGAATCTGATTTTAAGAATTTCAAACAAGCGCCAGCCGAGTTGATGAATTCGCTAACGCAACAGGTGAATGAACCGACACCTTTAGCAGCGTCTGCTCAGCCAAATGAACCTCAAATAGACAAACCTAAGCAGGTAAGCGACATGCCGAAACCAAATGAAGAATTACAAAACGCTGTAAAAGCAGAGAACCAACGCCAAGCAGATATTCGTGCGTTGTGTGCTCAACATAAAGTCAGCGAGGCACTCACCAATGAAATGCTGGCTGACTTATCGTGCTCAGTGGGACAGGCATCCACTAAGATTTTAGAAAGTATTGGTAGCCAATCAGCGGCAGGTCAGCAAGAGCCTGAAGCGAATTTGACGGCTATACACATGAGACTTAGTAACGGTAACCATGTCAAAGACGAACTGCAAAATGCATTGAATGCACGTTGTGGTGTTGAGGATTTAGAAAAAGACAACGCGTTCGGTCATGAGTCATTATTGAATATGGCGCGCGCTTGCCTCGATGTGAATGCTCGAAGCGCTATTACCAAGAATGAATTGGTGAACCGAGCGTTTAACTCCGGTGATTTTGGCGACATCATCACCGAAGGTATCCGAACCGTGATGCGCGATGAAGCGCAAGCAAGAGCCCCGATGTGGCGTGAACTGGCTAACGTAGAGAACCTGACGGATTTTCGTGAAACTGAGCTAGTGATGGTTAATGACGCGCCGGACTTGATGAAAATAGCGGAAGATGGCGAATACAAAGCGGCGATCTTAAAAGGCAGCGGTGAGCGCATTCAGCTTGCGACCTTTGGGCGTGAAATCCAGTTCACTCGTCATGCCATCATTAATGATGAAATTGGCTTAGTGGCGAAGGTGCCTCGTAAATTCATGCAGTCCGGTTATCGTCTGTCAGACAAGCTGATGTTTAACGCTATCCTCGCAGGCAAGATGGCCGATGGTGGCAATGTATTTAAAGCGGGCAAAGACAAAGGCTGGGGTAATTTCATCAATGACATTCCAGCAGGCGATTACGCGGCGATGATTATGGCTTTGCATAAGGTCTTTGCGACGGCAACCACCATCCCACTGGATGGTGAAGCGGGTCAAGGCGATGCGTTAGATCTTCGTGGTGAGCTCCTGATTGCGAGTCCGGATCATGCTTCAATGTTTGAAGCGGTTTTGAACACCGCGAGCAAACCGGATGCCTTTAACCCAGCCTATAAAAAATTCGGCAAGGTGATTGAAACTGCGCGTTTAAGCGAGGTGAATGGCGCACTGGCGCTGACAGGTAAAGATTTTGATACGGTAGTGATGGGCTTCTTAGATGGCCAGCAAGACCCATGGTTAGAAACGGGCGACGGTTGGAGCAGCGATGGTGCCAAGTTCCGTATTACTTACGACTTAATGTCGAAGGTATTAGACCGCCGTGGTATTGCCCAAGCGGTCTTTAAGTAAAGCTTGGAAGAACAGTTTGATTTGATTGATAGGGTGAGCATGGCTTGCCCTTTTTTAATGGTGACAATATGCGTTTAAGCGATGGGAAAAAGATTGTGGCGACCGTGCCAACGGGTGGTTTTAAGAAAGATGTCCCTTGTCTACTTGGAGCTTTATTAGTGGTGCCCAACTTTACGGCGAAAGCTGGCGATACGGTGGTGTGTTACACACAAGGTCATTTTGATGGCCCGATTAAAGCCGGTGATAGCGTGAGCTTTGCCTCCGAAGCGGCTTACTTTAAAAACGGTGAGTTTACCAAGACAAAGCCCACGGCATCGGGGGACGTATCTCAACCGGTTGGGGTGTTCATTGATGGTGGGGTGCTTCTGACTGGCGGCGTACTCACTGAGTTTGTGACTTAATGAGTTGTGATGAGTGAGTTTGAAGCGGCTCGGCGTCTTATTCGTCAATCTATCCAACGCTGTTTTGGTCGTCCTCTTTTTGTGATGACCCCACAAGGGAAGCAGATTGAAGTGATCGGATACATCCGAAGTCACGAGAAGGGCGTGAATCAAGTGCATTTACTGGCTACGGATTCTGAGCTCCCTGAAAGCTGTACTTTGCTTTATCGCGATAAACGGTACCGGTTAGTGTTTAATACAGCGGCTAAAAGTCCCAACGGGACGAGTCAGCTTATGAGGGAATACGTCCTGGTCTTCGATCCCCAAGGTGCGCAGCATGAGTGGTCTGAATTTTAGTCGTTCCCAATTGCTTTTAGATACGGAGTTTATTCGTCGTTATGAAGCGTTTTCAGAAGAAATTCCGAAAGCAGTACTTCGCGCGGCTTCGCTCACCTCTCGATGGTTACGAGGGGTATCGATGGCAGAGCTTGGTTATGAGCTCAGTATTGATAACAAAGCGCTGCGTTCGCGATTTCGAGTGTACAAAAACGGTCGTGTGTCGAAGCTATGGATTGGTGTGCGTGAGATTGGTGTTCATCGACTGGGTAAGCCCGTTCAAAACCGCTTAGGTGTCCGAGTGGGTGAGCATTTTTTTGCTGGCGCGTTTATTTCTCCGATGGATAGCGATGAACTCTTGGTATGGCGAAGGCGCGGTAAGTCGAGATCTCCCATAGAAAGAGTCAACATCGATATTGCGGATGATGTGGATTCGATTGTTGAGAACTACTTACCCGATATTAATCGTAAATTTGAGGCGTTTTTTCATCGTGAATTCAAACACGTTCTTTCGCTCGCCGCGTGAGTGGGTCTTATTGGTGGTCAATCACTTAGAGCAGCGGCTTACGCTTAAGGTCGATACTGTTTATCGACGCCAAGCGGTGGAGTTGGCCAACACCACCATCAGTTATCACATTGGCGAGGCCGAGCCGGTTAATGAATATGCCAACGACGGGCGTCACCTTCATGACATTGAATTAAGGTTCTTGGTTGAAGTGCCTATCTCCATGGATGAGTTTGATTTGGAAGCGTTGGACGCTTCAACGCGTGTAGAGCGAGAATTGCTGCATCAACAATTTGGTGCGTCGAGCGATTTAGACGGTGCGGTAGTAGTGTCGAATCTTCCTAGCAAATTTGATCCAAAAAATGGGGTGTTTGCACGAACCGTGACGATGAAACAGCGTATTCGATTAGGCCCAGTGGAAGAGAGCTGGCATTACATTGATGGGGGCTCCCACCATGCTAACCAAGCTGATGAAACATGTGAGCGCATTAGAGAAGAAGGTTCTTGAATTACATGAAGAGTTAGAAGAGAACAATCGCGCTTCGGCCAATCTACTACGCCTAGGTGTTGTTGTGAAAGCAGAGGCAAACACCGTCGATATTCAGACAGGGGATAATCTTGTAAAGAGGATCCCTTTTTTTGTGCTTGCGGCAGGAAGAGTCAGCCATTATCGGCGCCCTTCAGTTAACGAGCAATGTTTGCTGATTAATTTGGGAAGCGGTGACAGCTTAAACAATGCCGTGGCGTTAATGGGGTTACCTTCTACTCACTTTCAAAGCCCAACACTCAAAGATAACGAGGTGATGACCGATTACGGTAACGGCATGTCAGAGCTTTATAACGTCGATGACGGCTCTATTATTTGCCGGTATCCAGGGGGCATGAAGATCTATGGTGATACTTGGCAAGATGGGGATTATCAAGCAACGGGAGAGGTCACTGATCATACTCGTTCGATGCAAGCTGACCGAGAGATTTATAACAAACACGAGCATCCAGGCATACTTCCTGGTCCTGCGAAAACCAAGCCAACGGAGCAACAACAATGATTGGTATTGACCCCAAAACAGGACAAACCGTAACCGGTGCCAGCGCCTTGAGCTGTCGTTTTGCAAAGATACTAACGACAGAAGTCAGTTCACGAGTAAAACGTCGAGGCGTTGGAAATCGAGCGGTTTCGCGTTTGGGAAAGCAGCAGACACCCACCGAAGCCATGATAGTTCAAAATCTAACGTTAGAGGCTTTGTCCAACCCATTGAATGGGTTAACGGATTATCAAGGCATTCAGTGCCAAGCAATCCCACACTTGAATGGATTCAGAGTGAAAGTCTCGGGAACATGGCGCGGTGAACCTCTGCAATTAAGAGGGGTATTATGAGCAATAAACCTCAAGCTTTCAGTGAGCCTAACTTTGAATCTCTGCTGGATGAATACAGCAATTTTGCGGTGGAATATTGCGCTCAGCGAGATGAAGATAAAGCGAAACAATTACGCGAGGCCTTTAATAATCAAGGTGAGCTGCTCGCTCAGGTGACACAAGCGTTTGTCTTAAAACGAACCGCTGAAATACGAGAGCAGAACCATCAAGCTTTGCAGATGTTTCGTAAGTACGTGACCGATACCGAAATGGTAGATTTGTTGGCGTTGCAATACAGTTTAAAGCGTCAGGTCATAGAAGCCAGTGATGATACGGTTTTTCCCACAAAGCCTGCAGTCATGGAGTCTAATCAAAGCCTGCTTCAGCGTTTTGATTTAGCGCCTTTCCAGTTTCATACAACGGGCACTCGGCTTGGTTATCGTTTTCATGCCATGACTTTAGAAGAGCGGCCCACCATTACGGTGAATTCTGAAAAAGATGCTCTGGTAATGCGTTATGAGTTTCCTGAAACCTCCTTACCTAACCCTATCAAAGATGCGCAAGCTAGGATGCTAGAACCTAATTCAGGCAAAGTTTGTGTGGCGTTATTAAGCCGCACATCACCCAATGGTGTTCCAAGTGCGGCATTGCTTGAAAGAGCAAGACAATACCTAAACCGCGATGACATCGCGCAAGAGTCGGATGAGGTCACGGTAAAAGCGGCAACGCCTAAGCCTTATCAAATTGAAGTGACGCTTTTTACAGGAGCGGATCCCAACAATGAGGTCGAAAAGGCGTCGGCGGTCGTTGTGGCTTGGCAGTTTGCCGAAAAAGCACAAAGGCTTGGCGGCATTATTGACCGGGAAGAAGTGGCCCATATCTTTTATGAGCTGGGTGCGAAACGGGCCAAGGTTCAAGCACCGGCAGTGGATGTGGTGTGCGCTTGGGATGAAGCGCCACATTGTACGGAGGTGATGGTGAATGTCCGATCTGAATAAGGCGTTTCTATCGGTTCAGCCCAATAATGCTTCTCTTATTGAAGAGGCTTTGGAGTTTGCTTGGACAGAACTTATTCAATCCACTTTTTGTCCGTATCCCAACCTCAAACAACCTTTATTGACGGAGAAAACCTTTGTGGTTTTGCTTGCGGGTGAGCGAGGTGTAACGGATTGGCAGCCAAAAGACACGCTAGAAAGTCAACGTAAAACGGTGGATAAGGCGTTTGATATTCATCGAAAAGCCGGAACGCGATTTGGTTTGTCTATTGCACTGGATGCGATTGATTGTGATGTGGAAGTGACACCTTGGCATCAAATGCAACCAAGACACGCGCCGTATCATATTGAATGTATCGCATGGCAACGAAACCAGCCGCTTGATAAGGCGGCGACAACCCGAGTCTTAAGTCGTATTGAGAGCACTAAGTCTGAGCGAGACACGGTTGATTTCATTATGGCCCTTGGCGCTGAATTTGGGTTTGAATTTTCAGCGGTGAAGCAACATAGCGTTATTGCGAAAGACGATCACTGCAGCGGTAACATTAAAGCATCATCAGGCTTTGCTCCTCTGTATTGGTGCGCAGCCACACGCCTAATTTTTACAACTGATTTTGAATTTGGAGCAGTAGGATGAGTTATATCGTGCAATACACCGATGCGGGGCTCGCTGAGCTTATTAGCGCTCGTCACCAAGGGCTAAAAGGGGCAATTAAATACATTGCCGTTGGTGATCGTAGTTATACACCGACGACAGATCAGAAGGCGTTGAAAAACGAACTTCAACGCGAAGTCATTTTAGATTGGGAGGAGCTCAGCCCAACACAATTGAGAATGGGCGCCGTATTCAAAGGCAGCCAAGAATATGAAGTTCGTGAAGTGGGGTTCTTTTTAGAATCCGGTACTTTGTTGGCGGTGTATTCCGCCCCGAATACATTACTGACATACAAATCGGCGAATTCGAGTTGGTTACAGAAGTTCACACTGGATGTGTCGCCACTGCCGAGCAGCAGCGTGACAATCGAGGTCGGGACCGAGAATGTGAATTTACTGATGTCTGAAGAGGTGCTGACCGCTGCTATCGCAACGATCTCTTTAGGAACAACACAAATTAAAATAGCTCACCAGCATTTGTTGCTGAGTGAGCGGCTAAGAACGGAGCTGGGTTAATGAGTATTGAACAAAAGATTACAGATTTACAGCGAACTTCGGCAGAGCAGACAGCAGCTTCACAAGCGTTGTCGCAAGAAGTGGCAGGTAAAATGGGGGAGATTGATCAAACATTTGTTGAAGCCAAAGATAGCTTTGAGCGTTGGCGTGGCGAAGTTCAAGCAAAAGATATTAATGGTCAAAGTGTCTATGAGTCGGTGATTGATTTGACGGGGTTGAGTACCGACTATTTTTATCCCGTCTGGTGGAAAATGCCAGGTAATGAAGAGGGAGGATCAAGAATCACTATTTCAAGAAGGTACTTGGAAGACCGAAATCTAGATCCTTTCGGAACAAGGAATGTTTTTATTGCAGGGTTAAATCTGCAAATAGAAGGCGCGGGATACCCATTAAGTGGGGATGCAAATTATCTGACCATCAAACGACTTTTTCAAACCTACCGAAAAACTGTCCGAGCCGTTCAGTTTGGCATGAAATGTATTGCTCGCCCCATTTACAATACTAAGCCTTTATATTCAGGGTTTGTCTCCGGGCAGGTCGTAAAGCATGGTCTACGAAGTGGGTGTTACCTCAGAGGCGGGCTGACTTATCACGTAAGAAAAAGTTTCAATAATCAGCTGTGGTATAGCCGAGAAGAGGGGGAGGTGTCAGCAGGAATATCTTCGCCGGCAAATTATGAAATTGACTGGAAAGTTAAGGCGTATCATATCGATGACCCATTTCTTGGCCCTGACTATGAAGAGCGTTGTCTAGCTTATACGTTAGATAACGATAAACGTTATGTAACAAAAGACTGAGGGCGACATGAGTTACTATATCAAAGAGTTGACTTATTCTAATGGAGAGACACTTTACAATGTGCCCGCAGAACTAGGCATTTTGATCGAAATGGGCTTTAGTGAAGATCGAGCTTCAGAGATTTGCCTAGAGGCTGAACATGAGGCTCTATGGGAACTTATTCGAGCTGAGCGTCATTCAAAGCTTATGGAGACGGATTTTACTCAAGTGGGTGATGCTCCAATTACAGAAGAAAAGAAGCTTGCGTTTGCAGCGTACCGTCAAGCGCTTCGCGATTTACCCCAAAACTTTTCCAATCCAAATGACGTCATTTGGCCAGAAAAGCCAACCCTATAAACCGCTTCTAATAAGGCGGTTTTTTTGTATCTAGACAAAGCCCTTTGCAGCAATGTGAAGGGCTTTTTTATTGGAGCGTTTGTCTGTGCAGAAATCAAAAGTGAAAACACTGGAATACCCGATCATCAAAGAGTTTCGATTGAATGGTCGTTGGGTATCTCCAAATGAAAAAACTATCCATCTTTTGCCTCAACAAACGGCCTTCCTTATTCAAAACGGGAAATTAGGGCCAGCGATTGAAGTCAAAGTATCGTCTAAACCCACGGAAAAAGAGGGCAAGTAATGCTCACGCCAATCCAAGATTTTGAACTCAATGGGGTAGAAGTTAACACCATTGAGCCTCAACCAAGCATGGGACCACTTGCATTGCAGGTGGTTCATTTAATTGGTACCGCCCCAAACAAGAATACGGGCTTGAGTTATAACGAGCCAACGCGTTTATGGAATTACAGTCATGCGATGTTATCGCTTGATAGCGTCGGGACCAGGCAAGGCACATTGCCTAATGTGGTTCGCTACTTACTTGAATACGTTAAGTGCCTTGTGTACGTCACGATTGTAGAAGCCAATGCGGACGCATCCGTGACTGAAGCAAATATCATCGGCGGGGTAAACAGTTCTACAGGAGCGATCACCGGCCTTGAAACCGTTAAGGCGTGCGCTGAAACGCCAACCATCATTGCGGCGCCAGGCTTTAACTCGAAAGCCGTGGGTCAAAAGCTGGCGCTTATTGGTCGTGACGTTCGCTGTCGTCCGGTTCTTGATGGCCCAAATACCAATGATATGGCAGCTGCAGAGTTTGCCGCTGAATTTGGCTCGGAAGGGACGGGACAAGATAAACTGTCGATTATCGACCCATGGTTTTTGAAAACCTATGACGGCGTGCAATCTCTTATGCCTGCTTCTATTGCTTTGGTGGCAGCGATGGCCTCGGTTGAAGGCTGGGAGAGTCCGCAAAATCGAGGGGTACTTTGTGATGAAACTGCTCGTAATGTTTCATACAAAATCAACGATAAAACCACTCAAGCCAATTTCCTGAATAAGCATGGTGTGGTGACGATTGCTCGCACACGAATGGGGGGAATATCTATCATTGGTAACCGCTCTAATACCGGGCGCTTTCTTTCTCATGTCGGTTTGGAAGATTTGATGGCGCGTAAGCTGGAAGAAACCAGCCAACCGCTGATGGGTAAGCAGCTTACCGAAGAGTTCATGGATCAAGTTGTTGACCGTTTAACGAACTGGGGCCAAAACTTGGTGGCTCAAGGCGTTATCCCAGTATTCAAAGCATTCCTGCACCCAAGCAAAAACAACCTAGAGAATTATACCTCTGGGCGTTGGTACTTGTGTGTTAACTATGGTCGCTATGCTCCGAATGAGCACATGGTCTATGAAATGAGTGTAGACAACGGCCTTATCGAAGCGTGGTTAGAGGAGGTCGTCAATGGCTGATCGTATTCGCATGCGGCTCTCGGCGCAGATTGAATCTGTGCCACTGATGAACGAAATCGTGGAGTTCACTCCGGTTGATATTAAAACCAAGACGGTGTCCAACGAGGGCTCGTTTGTCGAGTCTGAAGATGTCGTGGGCTTTGAGCCACTTAAGTGGACGCTTAAAGTACGTGGTGATCATCAAAAAATCCAAAATTCCCTTGGCCGCTTCTTTATGGATAACGCTCAAATTAACGTGACGGAAAAAGGAAAAGACACCGATCAGGCGAAGTACCAAGAGGTTTACTCGATGTACGGGCCAATCACCAACATCAAAAAAGATGCAGTGAAGATGGGCGAAAAGCCAACCGTAACCATTGAGGGTACCTGTAAAGCATACAAACTCACCGATACGGGTACCGTCATTCACGACATTAATGTCGATACGGGTAAGACCGTCGTTGGCGGTGTGGATTTGATGGGGACGGCGGGTATTAGTTAGGAGAGGTGTTAAGACACCTCGACCAGTGGCAGGGTAAAGGGTCGTTTGTTTTTATCTTGCTCGATTGGTTTGAGCTTGTTAATGCGAATAACTATTGGTTATTTTGGCGTAACAGAGTTTATTCCCAAGCTATCATAAAGCCACTCGCATCCCAGTCATACGGGAGCGTGTAACCGGAATCGACCAATGATGAGATTATGGGTTTTATGACGGCCTCGACGACAGGCTCTTCACCATCGCACAGTTCAAACTCGTCTAGAGAAATGTAAGCGGTAAAGAGCCCAAGTGCGGAGCGGCGGTGGACTTCATTCGTAATTTGGTTCAGTAAATTCAACTGAAGAGAGTCTTTACTCGCTAATGCTTTTTCTTTTGCTTCGCTTGCGTTTGGAAGTTTCGATTGCGTAGGTTGTTCTTTTAAAAATGAAGTGCTCAAACGACTAACAATCTCGGAGTTTACGGAGATATTGTGTTCGTTTGCTGCTAAATGAAGGTTTTGCTTTAGATCTTCTGGCATACGTACGTTTATTTGAGGAGGACGTTGGCTCATATAAAATTCCTGAAAACAATCTTTGGCAATAATAGCCACTTACTACTATTCTTCAATGGTAGCACTTGGCTACTATTATAGAGCAGGAGAAAGAAGGTGGGGGATTAGAAGTGTAGAAATGAAAAAACCCCAGTGCACTAACACTGAGGTTTAGATTCAATTCAATATTCCTTGGAGGGAAATATGAGAAATGAACAAGTTAATATCATAGCACCGAATCAGATGCCTGTCATTGCAGGTATAGAGATACGTGTCGATGATATGGGCCGTTACAACTTAAATGATTTACATAAAGCTAGCGATCTCGGGAAAAGTAAAGCGCCAAATAAGTGGTTAGAAAATGCTTCTACGAAAGCGTTGGTTTCCGAATTAGACCTAACCCCGAATTTGGGGTTAGCTACGGAATCTGTTCGTTCTGTAAAGGGAGGGATAAATCCTGGTACCTATGCACATGAATTGCTCGCAATCTCATATGCTGGTTGGGTCAGCCCTCGTTTTCAGTTAACAGTCAATCAAGCGTTTTTAGACTCTAAACAAGTAGAACGCCCTGAGCTAACCACAACCGAGATATTGGAGATTGCTTTAGAAGCCTCAAAAGAGCGTGATGTTCTTAGGGTAGAAAACAAAGAACAAGCTGAAAAAATCGAAGGGCTTGAAAACTTATTTAAAGATGGATTGACCGCTCCACAGTTTGGCCGAATGCTTAATGGTATTAACGTCCAACAAATCAACGCTTTTCTTGTTGAGTTAGGGTGGGTGTATAGAGAGCGCGGAAAAAAGTCTGGTTATCGTGTTGCGAGTTATGCAAGAGATAACTATATGACAGAAAAGGAGAACATAATATCTATGCATGGGTATGACTCTTTTGTAACTGCCACTCCAATCTTATTGCAAAAAGGTGCCACTAAGCTATATGAACTGTATCTACAACGTAAGCTACCAATGAAAAAGAGTTGGGGTGGTGAGTACACCCACCTTAAGCTTGGTAAGGAAGGGGTGGTTGCATGAGTAAAACTGCTCACCCAGAATGGGAAGATATTGAGCACGCTCTGATATCATTTCGCAGTATTTCTTCAATGCTCTGTATTGTGCTTGAAGGCCAAGAGCGAAAAACGGATCAGTACTCAGCTATTGAAGGTGTTATTCAGCTAGCTGATTTTCAAGAGCGCAAGCTAAGAAATTTGGTTTGTCAGACTCACTGACCTTACCCAATCAAAACCTAAGCCACCCAAATCGGGTGGCTTTTTTTATGGGAAAAATTCATGAAAAATCAAAGCAAACTGACTTTTTTCTCGCGTGAAAGCGTGACCCTTAAAACGATCCCTGTTGTGCAGTTCCGTAAGCTGCCGCACATCGAAGCCGAACAAGAACTCACGGCTAAACAGCTCTTCGAACAACGTAAAGCCGTGATTATGGCGTGCAGTGATGTGACCAAAGACGAGTTCGAAACCTTAGCGGTGCCTGACTTCAATCAGCTCTATGACGATATCTGTGATTTGATTCTAAAACCATCAGATGAACAGCAGGGTGATCAGCTTAATGGTAAGTCGGTAGAGTTTGCCTTGCTGCATCCTTTCGAAAATGAAGTAGGTGACAAGATTAATAAGGTGAAGTTTGCCATTCCTAAAGTCGCGCATTCCGAAGCGTTGGCGGACATCACCGAAGAGCGAGCGCGTGAAGATTTCATGTTTGAGGTGATCACGGGCTTGCAAAGGTCCGATCTTGATTTTCTCTCAATCAATGATTATCTGGCGCTAAAACCGCAGGTGGGCGCTTTTTTTCAACAATCGGCGGCGTACTTTCGCCCGATGACGTTGAGAGCCTAATCGACCTCGTTCCAATGCACCGAAATACATCTGAGTCTGAACTAAGGCGATGGCCACAAGATGTCGCGGTGCGTCGTTATGAGCTTATTCTCGCCAAACTTGGGGTGAAATAATGTCCGAGAAAATTAACCTCATTCTGAATACCACCGTCAATGGTCTTGAGGACATTGTTTCAACGACCACAGCCACAGAGCGGTTAACCGCGGCACTTGAAAGCCAGCGTGGAGAGGTGATCTCACTTAATGGCAAGCTCAAGCAATTAAATGGTTTTGAGTCTGCCAGCAAGCGAGCCGCTAAGTTAGCCGGTCAGCTTGAGGATGCTAAAGCGAAGGTGACTCGCCTTAGTCAAGAACTGGAAGACAACAAACAGCGAACTTCGGGTCTTCGGGTTGAATACAGTAAGACACAAGCGGAGATAAAAAGCCTCAATTCTCAACTGAAAAAGGCCTCGGGCGAAGGGGCCATTGATTTAAAGAATCGGTTATACGAAGCGCAAAAACGGCTAGATTCGTTTAACGATGAGATTCACCAGGGCAAGGTGAAAACCAATGAGCTGAATGCGGCCTATAAAGCGGCAGGTAAACGGGTTACCCAGCTAACCGATAGCCAAAACAAGCAGCGCGATAAACTCAGAGGGCTGGGCGCCGCGTTAAAAGAGTCTGGGATCAATACTGGCCGTATGAGTGATGAGCAAAGAAAGCTCGAAGCTCAGGCAGAAAAGGCCACAGCGGCTATCGCCAAACAAAACCGTCACTTGAAAGAGATGAAATCAATTCAATCACGCATTGATACTCGCGATGCAAAATTGAGTGAGATTGGCGGTCAAGCGACGTCGCTTGCCATGGCTGCTGCACCAATAGCGGCGACGGTGTGGTCGGCAGTAAAGAACGAAAGCTCGTTTGCTGATGTGAAAAAGGTGGTCGATATGACCCCTGAAGAAGCAGATGCCATGCGTAATTGGTCGCTAAGAACCTCTACTGAAACACCGATGAGAGCCAATGACATCAACGCTATGTTGGCAGCTGGTGGGCAAAGCGGCATCAAAGACAAAGCCGAGTTAAAACAGTTCGTGCTCGATTCTGCACAAATGGGTGTCGCTTTCGATATGGAAGCAGGCCAAGCGGGTGAAACCCTCGCGGTATTTAAAGCCGCATTAGGGTTAGATCAAAATGGTGCGATGGGCCTTGCGGGCCTTGCCAACCATTTATCGAACAACTCGAATGCGAAAGCTAGCGACATTGCAGGCGTAATGGCTAGGCAAGGCGCGTCTGCCAAAATGGCGGGGTTCTCCGCTAATGAAGCCGCGGCGCTTTCGGCGTCGATGTTGTCTGCAGGTATGGGGGAAGAACGCTCTGCAACCGCACTTAAGAATATTTCAGGTCGCCTCACTCTTGGCGGTGCAGCAACCAAAGCGCAGCAAACCGCGTTATCAACCGTAGGTTTCGATTCAGTAGAGCTCGCCACATCAATGCAAAATGATGCTTCGGGGACGTTATTGCAAGTGCTTGAAGCCATAAGAGATGCGCCATTAGAAGAGCAAAGTGCATTAATCACTCAAATCTTTGGTGAAGAAGCGAAAGGGGCTGTGGCTTCACTGGCGGGTAACACGGATCTATTTCGTAAAACGCTCAAGTTAGCTAAGCAAGGGCAAGACGTTCATATTCAGTCATTACAAGACGAATATGAGGCGCGAATAAACACCAGTGAAAACGGCATTTCTCAGTTCATCAACAAGGTGAACCGTTTAAGCGTGATCGTTGGTACCGCTCTTTTACCTGCGCTCAATTGGGTACTTGAGCCATTAGGTGATGGCATCAATCTATTGGCGGATTTTGCCGAAGCTAACCAGGGCGTTACGGCTGCGGTTGGAATTGGTGTTGCTGGCTTATTGGCGTTCAAAGGCGCGATGTTAGCAGGCAAAGCCGCCTCCCTTATCTTTGGTAATACCCTCGATAAAGGGCGCTTGTTTCGAAAGGGCTTAAACCGAGAAACCCAACAAAGTGGCCGAGCCGCGGCTTTTGCAACGAAACAACTTAGCCGGTTAAACCGAGCCATGATGAGTATGGGCTCTGGTCGTGGCGGGAGAGGAAGTGGCGGTGGTTTGGGTGCCAGTGGTCGTCGGTCAAAAAGCCGAATGCCTCCACGTAAGTTACGTTCACGAAACCCACTTGCTCGAGCTTACAACATGGCGAGCACAATGATGACGGCCAACCGTGGCGCTTTGCCATTATCGTTAGGCGGTGGCGCATTAGCGATGATGCCAAGCGTTGCGATGGCGCAAGATGGCATCGCGCTAGTTGGTGATGTGGCTCAAGGTGCGGGTAAAGCAGGCTTAGGCAAATTACTTAGGCCGCTTGATATGGCGATCAGTGCCGGCAATATCGCAACGGCCGTCACCGAAGGCGATACCAAAACCGCCTTGTCCGAAGGTGGTGGGCTACTTGGCAGCATCGGAGGGGCCAGTCTTGGCGCGACTATCGGAACTATGGTCTTCCCTGGTGTCGGTACTGTGATAGGCGGTTTAGCCGGTTCGTTATTAGGCGATCTTGGTGGTGAGTTTTTAGGGGGATGGTTTGGCGATAAGCTGGATTCGCCCGACGATAAACTCATGGCTTCGGAAACGGTATCTGAAAAGTTAGTCGAGAAAGAAAAAAACGAATCTCTCCTCCGTCAAACCCCCAATGTCATCTTTAAAACTGACGTCGCTATTCAGGCCGCACCAGGTATGGATGAACAGAAAATTGCAGCCCAGGTTACCGCTCAAATTGACCAACAAATGAAGTCCCAATATGACTCTTTAACGGGGCTTACCATCGACGATTCCATTAACGTGTCAGCCATTGATAGAGGATAACCATGCATCATTTAGTGATTGGGGAGTTCGTGTTTTCGGTTGGAGATAAAACGCCCATAACGAAGTTTGATAGAACAACGGCAGGCGCTTACTCCGAAGTCGGCCTCATTGATAATGCGCGTTCAGAGCGAACGGGCAGACCACTTGAAACGATAGATGTTACAGCAAAGTGGCTTCAATACAGGGCCGCTAAGTCCGTGGACGTGATTCGTGCCTTGATTGATGAGCCTCAACAAGTGAGTGACGGTCAAGGTTTTAACCTGGGCCGTTGGACGATCAAACAGATTAAAGAGGGGCGCAGTGAGCTTATTCATGATGGGCGCGCCATGGTGACGGATATGTCTTTGCAGCTCTTGGAGTACCGTGGATGAAAATATTTGCGCGTAAAGGGGAATTAATCACTGATTTACTCTTTAAACAAACAGGTCAAGACAGCGATCAGTTAGAGATCGCGTTTTATCGCCTTAATCCGCATGTCCGTGGTGATGCCTTCACTGTAGATACCCATGTCCATATTCCTGAAATATCTACGGTGAAACCCACTCAATCTGTTACGAGGTCTTGGGACTAATGTTCAAACTAGTCGGCAAAAATAGCGAACTGTTATTGGCTCGCCTTAAATCGTGGCGTCTATCTGATGGCAACGGGATTGAGGGGGATAGCCTTTCTTTAACGATCAACTCTGATGACATTGACGGCATTCCCCCGAAGGGAGAAAAGTACTCAGTCTATTTGGGTGAAGTGCTGCGTGATGAATTTCAAATATCGAAACGTTCCATCAGCTTACATCCCCGAGAAGTGACTTTGGTGTTGTCTGTCGCCCCTTTCAGTATTAAAGATGAAACCGGTTATCGAGAGCGTAAATCGATGAGCTGGGACAAGACAACACTGGCTCAAGTTGTTGCGGATAATGTGACCCCTCATGGCTTTCAAACTTTTGTGCATCCGAGATTACAAAAAATTGAAATCGCGCATGTCGATCGCACTGATGAAAGTACGCCTTCGTTTTTGTACCGGCTGGCTAAGCAATATGATGCTGTCGCTAAACCTATCGATGGTCGCTTTATTTTTGCTCCCAAGGGGGAAGCCAGAAGCGCCAGTGGCAAAGACATTGAAACCATCACGTTATCGCAGCCCAGTGGTAATCAGCCACAACTTCCGAATTTCATCAACGTGAGTATCGACCTCGATGGACGAACGGATGTCGCCGGTGTTAAGGCATTTTATCTTTCGACTGAGGACGGCACTCGACAGGAAGTGAGAAAAGGTAAGGCGCCATTTAAATCGATAGGTAAAGACAGAAACAGTCAACAAGAAGCAGAGCAGGCATGCGCGAGCGAACTCAGACGAATGCAGCGAGAGGGACGAAAGCTCAGTATCGAAGCGCCGCCGAACCCAGCGGTATTTGCGGAGGGGCTATTGATTCTCGATAGCTCTTTCCCTGGTGCATTCCAAGGAACGTGCTCAATAGACAGCGTTTCGTTTTCAGGCCAAGGCTTACAACCAAGGCGCATGAGTATTAAAGCCACCTTAACAGGAGAATAGAATGATTAAGTTGAATTCTGGTGTTCATCATGTTGCGACCGTTCGCTGTAAGATTTCTGATGCGCAGATTAAGAGGCATGCAAAACTGCCCCATGTGAAGCAGCTGAAAGACGAACGGTACTCAGTGTACCTGCGCTACAAGAAAAACAGACAACAAGGATCTTGGGTGTTTTATGAATACAAAGGTGGCAATCAGACCGCTCATGTTTTTGGGAAATACCCTAACTTGAGCGCAAAACACATCCCAGACGTTATCGAGCATATAGTAAAAGAGCTCTCCATTGGCACCAGATCTCGCTCTAATGAATTTATGACCGTCGATGAGTTGCTGGTTTGGTATTTAGATATGGAGACGCGAAACGGACATTTATCCAAAGACCGGCTGAGTTCGCTTAAAGCCATGATTGACTCACACCTGGTTTCCCGTCTTCACGGTGTTGAGATTGCTGGGCTTTCACATCGTGAAATTGAAAAACAGTTGATGAAGCCTCTACGCGAAGGGCTGTACTCAATTAGTTATATTCGCTCTATATTTCAGGCGTTAAAAGTCGCATTCAACCAGGCGAAAAAGATGAACAAAATCGGCCATAACCCGCTCAATGACATGATGTTTACTGACTTTGTGAAGGCCAAAATCAAACCAAAGGGATGTAATTTGCTCGTTGGGCATATACCGGGCTTACTTGAGCTGTTTGGTCAAGCCGTGCCGTTGACTCGGATGTTGTGTTTGATGATGGTTAGCCACGGTACCCGCATTGGTGAAACGCGCAAAGCGAAGTGGTGCAACATTTGTTTTGTCACCAAGCGTTGGAAGATCCCGATACGTGATACGAAGACAAGAAAAGAGATCTTATATCCACTCACCGATGAATGGGTCAGTCTGCTGCAGGCCTATAAAGCCTGGCAATTGGCGAATCATTACAAAGGGAACAATCTATTTCCTTCTTCCAAGCGAGATCAACGCCCAGTATCAAGCGCTGATGCCTGTCAGATGATTAGAGCTATAGCGAATGGCAAATGGACCGCTCATGACTTAAGAAAGTTAGCGCGTACTGTGTGGGCTGATATCGGGATTGATTACCTGGTTGCAGAAACGCTATTGAATCATGCAAAGGGAAAACTGGAGCAAGCGTATATTCACACTCACATCGAGCTGCAGAAGTCAGAAGCCCTTAAAACGTATCATTCTTGGCTAAAAAATTGCTGGCGAGACTGTTTTATTGCTGATTTTTAAAAAACGTTCACATTGAAAATGATCGGTTAGATCAACAAGTAAAAACCATCTAGATCATAATTGCAGAGGACAGTATTAGTATGGGTAATTTTGAGGGAAAATGTGATTTTAATCACGCTTTAGCGAAGGCTGCGCGGCTAGCTCCGCACCAGGTGAAATGGGTGAGGTTAAGTAAGACACAATTAAAAGTATTGGATTCGATAAAACAGCATGAAGAAGTGACAGCGCAACTTATTGCTAAGCGATGCGATTTGTCACCAAGTTGGGCAAGTTCTCTTTTGAGAAGTTTATATCTGAGATGCTACCTAACAAGAGTCAATGTTGGGTTAGATTTTGGGGGAGTTGAGTTTCGGTATCGTCGTTTGGTTTCTCGCTGACCGTATCAAACGAACGTTTGAGTGTGTTGTCGCTGTTATGAGAACTTACGGGTGATTTTAAATTATGTATATAAATTAGTTAGATAGGTTCTTCTGGAGCCTGTGAATGTTCAAACGCGTCCAACCCGCGCGAAATGAAAATTTTTCGGGTTGTATGGTCACCACCAGCCCTAAGATTTTTACAATATTGCTGGAAGAACCAAGACTGAGCGTGATGCGTAACGCCAGTGAATTCGATCAATGCCTAATATTTGTCTGGTTAATTTTATAAAAATTGCAATTCCATCTCACATATGAAACAAATTGGAATATTTGGTTTGGAGGTCATAAATGGATCGAGCATATAATGAGACATCAGACAATATTGAATACGCTTTTATGCTCAAAGAGTTTCCAAACGTATATATTGAAAAATCAAAGTACTTTTGTCCCAATCCACTTTGTAGATATGTAGCCACTCCTTGTTCATATAAAGAGCATAACGTTTATCAGCCATATTATAAGTATCTCGATGGACATAGCATGGGGTGTTGCTTCTCACCTGAATTTGGCGGTAGAGAAGCTATTGACGCTAAAGGTAGAAAGAATTGGGTTTTGCCTAAAGTCGTTGAGATCACGTTACCAAAAGATGACAGTGAACTAAAAAGAAACGGTGGACCCGGTTCCTGTAATACATTAACAAATACAAAAAATGGTAATTCTACTGGTAAGAAGGGCAACGGTAAGGGGCAGGGTAAGCTTTCAAGTAGTGTCGCAGCGGCAACAATTTTTTATATGCAAGATGTTGAGAATAACGCCTTGGAGCCATTGACGTTACCTGATGTCAAAGGTAAATATCGTTTTGTTTTTCAACAGATTTTTAATTGGAGCAATATAGAGTCTTACAAACCGGGTCACATTTTTTACGCAGACCTTAGGTATACCTCTGAATTATTCACCTCTGAGGACGTCATTTCTATAACTCTAAATGTGAAAGAACCTCAAAGTTCAAAATGGTTTGAGTTAAAGCTATGTTGTAACGAGTGGTCTAATCGTGAACGTAATGCAATCGTAGATGAACTGAAAAGAGCTCAGAGATTTGCGGCGCTGGCACAGAAAAAAAACGAAGTAGCTTCAGTTTACTTTATTGGTAGACAAAATGAGTCTGAGAAGCATATTTTTGAATGCGATTATGCCCAGTTCCTGTATGTGTTTACGGGAGAGCGAGTAAAATTAGAAAACAACTATTTGGGCTTTAACAGAAAAGCGGAGGTAACTGTTCCGCCAGTCGAAAATTCATCACGCGTCCAACCTAACATACCTTTCGTCGAAGAAATTGAAGAAAACCTACCTCCACGAAACGAATATTTAGGGGGCCCCATAGAAATCCAGCAGCTTAAACCGGATGATAACCATGAAGCGTCAACCTCTGACAATAGTTCCAATATTCAGTCTCATGAAGTCATTGATGGTTTGAACTCACAAACGTCAACAGAACCCCAAATAACTGTGGATGTAGACAAAGCAAAACAAAAAACGGTGACTTTTGATGTTAAGCCAGAGTCAAGCGCCAAACTTGATAAGCATCCAATAAAGCCCGTGGTTGAGAAGCCCTCAATTTTTAAACAAGTATTTAATAAAGTGGCTAGCTTTTTTGTCGATCAATGAGCACAAAGTAAGCTGTCATTTAAAGATACCCAACTTATTCCTACTTGGGTAAAGCTTGATAAAGCTAGCCTAGATGTTGCGAGGCGAGTTATGCAAGTTGTTGATTTTTTGAAAGCAGAAGAGTCATACAAACGACTAAGGCACCAATTGGCGCCTTTATCTATTCAACTCAACAATTTTTTCCCTTCGCCGCTAACAACATCGCCAACCTAGAATTCGCTGTTTCAGCAATTTTCGCGTAATCCTCAATAGAAAAGTAACCAGGCTCCCGCAACAGTTCTGGAATTCTTGAACGCTCGAATACCATCACATCATCACTCATCGGAACTGTACCGATCACGCGGCCATTTTCTAATGTCATTAAAAGTTTGGTGGTAACACGGGGTGGAGTTGAGGTAGGGAGCTGATTGGTTTCGTTGTTCCAGTATCGCCAAAGAACATCATCACATTCATTTTGGTATTGGATCACTTTGTCGCGGATTTCTTTGCGGACTCGATTAGGTTGGAGTGTTTGGAGCCAGCCGAAGAGTTTTCGAAGCGGGATGCAGAGTAAATCGCGGTTTTTAGAATCTTGAGCAACTGTTGCTATAACAGCAACACTCCATCTCTCTTTATTACTACCAAGTTTGCGGGATTGGTAACTCCAATCTAAACCCATACCTTCAACAATTGGCTTCATTGGTATGTGGGCCTCGCTATCGTGGTTGATAACGATTAGGTTTGAACCGTGGAAAGGTACATTGATTTGGTTAGGCATAAGAGCCTCCATCTACGTAGTTTTATGTAAATATCACCACGCAATATGACCAAACATTGGGTGGTGAACTGAACAGAGTTTGGTCATACCGTCTACGCAGGAAACGGCTCGCCGAAGCGACTCCATCCAGCCCACCATAATTTGGGTGTGCTAAAACGCGCGCATAAAAAAACCAGCAGAAAGCTGGCGAATACACGCCTACGTAAAAACTTCAGGTGACCAAACCTGTCATTGGATTTTGCCAATGAAGTTTCATTATGAGTCGATGAGTGTAATAAATCAAGATGCAAAACAGTGGGAATTTAAAGGTGAGTGGTTGTGTGGTGGTAGATTAAACGAGATTGGTCTTACCGCTCCAAGGCGGGCCAGCCAAAGCTGCACTACTCAGTGTTGCTAGTTAAGGGCTACCTGTTTCAGTCCCATTGCACAAAATGCACTATGCAGAAACTTTGTAAGTGTCATGGTGCATATTGGCAACGCTTTAAACAGCTAAATTGGATCAATACGAAAGGGCAAAGGCAAATAGTAACACTTGCCTTATCATTGTAACTGTACAAATATACAAGTATGAGTTCGCTTTTAAGCCATTTGGTGGCTTTCTGCCTTTAAGTCAAATTTGTTATGGATAATACCATATGCATACACACTCTAAAGGCTAGAGTGTTTTATTACAATGAGGGCAATGCTTCGGAACTGACCATAATTTTTTCGAATGGGCAATCTTTCGGCAATATTTGCAAATGGTTGTATTGTACATAGATAAACTAACACTAAAAAAAGCGCCAACAGATAAAATTATTTTGCTAGTTAAAGGGAAATCCTTATTAGGTACGTCAAAATAATTAAAAAATATAGAAATCATTGGAACAAACAATATCGCTGTAAGTAATAGATTCAATCTATATATAGCCAATGCCAATTTATAGCTTTTTATCTTAAATAATCCTAGTTTAAAACTAGTGAAAACTAGGATATTCACTATTAGCATACCAATAACAACAATCTCGCTAAGCATCTAATTAACGCCCTCCCCAAGGACTGTTTACGCCAACCCCACCGTCACTATTTTCATTCACACCCCCAGAGTGGCCAGACTCATTGTCGTTACCATTTTGGGTGTCACCATGTCCTCCAAAATTTGGATTATGGTTATCCGATGAGTCGTTAGAATCATTATTATCATCTGACGGAGTGGGTTCAAAACCAACGGATCCAGTTATATCAACGTCAGGAATTCCAGTTAAACCTAACGTGACTCCAATGCCTTGAATCGACAAATCAGTACTAGACATCAAAATACCTCCTAAACCTACCACTGGGTTTACATCAAACGTTGAAACTATACTGGGACCATACATGATGGCATCCAAGTCATCACTATTGTAAAAAGCTGCATATGCTTCCATTTCTACGTCTGCGTTTGTGAAGGAGCCGCCTACCGAAGCCGAAGGTTCAACTTCGCTAAAGTTAGTTGTAACACTGAAACTTGCAGAGGCATAAGGTACTTGGACATTAATACCTAATTGCACTGACATTGGCTCTGGTTGACGCCAATTATCCGGAGTTGGACAGCCCGGGTCGCAAATCGCACTTTGAGCTATAACTTGATGCTTAGTATGATTATACTCATTTGCAGCAAGCAAAGTAACTGCAGGTGTATATCCTTGTGGGATTGATGTTTGAAGAACAGAGAACTCTATATATTCATAGTTATCGTCAACTCTATAGCCCTTTTCTAATTCAATCATTTCTAGATAACTATACCCATCACCATTCTTCTTTTCCTTTACGAAAGCAGGTCTTTGAAACATCGGCATTTTATGCTTAAATCGTTTTATTTTGGTATTGGTGATTTCAATCGAATTATTGATAGGGTTTCGATAATATTCTCCATTCTTATTTTTGTATTTCACAACAACTATTGCATGATCCAATCTGAATGTTTCATTCTTCCTAATTTTTAACATAAAGGCACTGGACTCAGATCTAATTAGGTTACTCCCCCAATAGGTTTCATTGTAATCTGTGACGGTTTTGAATTCGATACCAAGGTCGGACACCGTTATAGTTTTTACATCATTTGTAGCTAAGTTATCCCAATCGTATTCGTAGCCATCTTTAATTATAGAATTTGGCTTCACAGTTGAAGAAGATATATTTGGTGAGCCATTCCCTAAGGAGATTGTACTTACTCCCGCAATTGTACTCGCAGACACTAATGCTAGTAATGATAAGAGTGTTCTCATTATAAAATTCCTTATTTGTACCAGCTCTTACATATATCCCCATCAGGCTATCTAACGTTATTAATTAATTAAATAAATTATAATTTGTTGCTTGTACTGAATCGGCGCCTTTAATCATTTAAACTCACCATCTCTTTCCTTTCACAGCCAGCAGATCCGCCAATTTAGAATTCGCCGTCTCAGCAATTTTCGCGTAATCCTCAATAGAAAAGTAACCAGGCTCACGTAGCAATTCTGGAAGCCTTGAGCGCTCGAATACCATCACATCATCACCAATCGGAACAGTACCGATCACGCGGCCATTTTCTAATGTCATTAAAAGTTTGGTGGTAACAGGGATTGTACTTGGGGTGGGGAGTTGGTTGGTTTCTTGGTTCCAGTATCGCCAAAGAACATCGTCACATTCGTTTTGGTATTGGATTACTTTGTTGCGGATTCGATTTGGTTGAAGTGTTTGGAGCCAACCAAAGAGTTTTCGAAGCGGGATGCAGAGTAAATCGCGGTTTTTAGAATCTTGAGCAACTGTTGCTATAAAAGCAGCACTCCACCTTTCTTTATTACTATCAAGTTTGCGGGATTGGTAACGAGTAGTAATGAAAATTCACAGACTCTCAGGAAGGGGTGCCTACATTTAACCTAGAAAGAAATAAAGACATAGTTCTCATGCTTTGCTTTAAGTGCAGCATTGTTATTTCATGTTAATTCGCTACAATGCCCCGGTACTTATAAAGGCGCATCTGTATTTGTGCCTAAATTTGTACCAATTCTTACATATATCCCCATTAAGTTTTTTAACTTTTTGAATTGAATATATTAAATAATTTTCATGTGTTGCTTGGTGTGCAACACCACTGTAAAGGACAAATAATGCCAATTATTACTCTTCCTGACGGTAGTCAGCGTCAATTTGACAACCCTGTATCAACTCTAGATGTTGCCCTATCAATCGGTCCTGGTCTTGCGAAAGCAACCATTGCTGGTCGTGTAGACGGCGAGCGTGTTGATGCTTGTGATCTTATCGAAAACGATGCAAGCCTAGAAATCATCACAGCTAAAGATGAAGTTGATGGCCTTGAGATCGTTCGTCACTCTTGTGCTCACCTTTTAGGCCACGCGATTAAGCAGCTTTTTCCAGAAGCGAAAATGGCGATCGGTCCTACCATCGATAACGGTTTCTACTACGATATCGACCTTGAGCACTCTCTAACGCAAGAAGATCTAGAAAAGATTGAAAAGCGTATGAAAGAGCTAGCGAAGACCAAATATCAGGTTGTTAAGAAGAAAGTTAGCTGGCAGGAAGCGCGTGACGCATTCGAAGCTCGCGGCGAGACTTACAAAATCGAAATCTTGGATGAGAACGTTTCTAAAGACGAACGTCCAGGCCTGTACCATCATGAAGAATACATCGATATGTGTCGTGGTCCACACGTTCCACATATGGGCTTCTGCCAACACTTCACGTTACTTAACGTAGCGGGTGCTTACTGGCGTGGTAACAGTGACAACAAGATGCTTCAACGTATCTACGGCACTGCATTCCACGACAAGAAAGCGCTTAAGGCTCACCTAGTGCGCCTAGAAGAAGCGGCTAAGCGTGATCACCGTAAAATCGGTAAGCACTTAGATCTATTCCACATGCAGCAAGAAGCACCAGGCATGGTGTTCTGGCATCACAACGGTTGGACTATCTTCCGTGAGCTAGAAGTATTTATTCGTCAGAAGCTGACTGAGTACGATTACCAAGAAGTTAAAGGCCCATTAATGATGGACCGTGTTCTTTGGGAACGTTCTGGTCACTGGGATAAGTACGCTGAAGCGATGTTCACGACTTCTTCAGAGAACCGTGAATACGCGATCAAGCCAATGAACTGTCCTGGCCACGTTCAAATCTTTAACCAAGGTTTGAAATCTTACCGTGATCTACCGCTACGTATGGCTGAGTTTGGCTCATGTCACCGTAACGAGCCGTCTGGCGCACTTCACGGCATTATGCGTGTTCGTGGCTTCACTCAAGATGATGCTCACGTATTCTGTACTGAAGACCAAGTTCAGCAAGAAGTTAAAGCTTGTATTGAAATGGTTTACGATACTTACACAACTTTCGGTTTCGAAAATATCGTTGTTAAGCTATCTACTCGTCCAGAACAGCGTGTAGGTTCAGACGAAATGTGGGACCGTGCAGAGGCCGATCTTAAGCAAGCGCTTGAGGCGATGGAGATTGCATACGAGATTCAAGAAGGCGAGGGTGCGTTCTACGGACCTAAGATTGAATTTACTTTGCATGATTGTTTGGACCGCGCATGGCAATGTGGTACAGTGCAGCTCGATTTTGCATTACCAGAACGTTTAGGTGCAACTTACGTAGGTGAAGATAACGAGCGTCACACGCCAGTTATGATTCACCGCGCGATTTTAGGTTCACTAGAACGCTTCATCGGTATTCTTATTGAAGAATACGCTGGCTTCTTCCCAACGTGGTTGGCGCCAGAACAAGCAATTGTTATGGGCATTACAGACAAACAGTCTGAATATGTACAAGAAATTGCGAAAAAACTGCAAAAAAGTGGATTTAGAGTCAAAGCAGACTTGAGAAATGAGAAGATTGGCTTTAAAATCCGCGAACATACTTTGAAACGTGTACCGTTCATGCTTGTGTGTGGTGACCAAGAAATGGAAGCCGGCGAAATTGCAGTACGTACACGTAAAGGTAAGGACCTTGGCAAATTTAAAGTGGATGACTTTATTTCATACATCCAAGCCGAGGTTTCAAGCCGTAAGCTCAATCTGGAGGAATAGCTATTAAAGGCGGAAGACGTGGCCAACAACCGGCCAAACAAAACCAGCACCGTTTAAACGGTGACATTCGTGGCGTTCGTGAAGTGCGTCTAACTGGCGCAGACGGCGAAGCTGTTGGTGTAGTAACAATCGCTGAAGCGATGGAAGCTGCAAATGAAGCTGGTATGGATCTTGTAGAGATCAGCCCTAACGCCGAGCCGCCAGTTTGTCGTGTGATGGACTACGGTAAGTTCCTCTTCGAGAAGAGCAAAGCTGCGAAAGAGCAGAAGAAAAAGCAAAAGCAGGTTCAGATCAAGGAAATTAAATTCCGACCTGGAACTGATATTGGAGACTATCAGGTAAAACTACGCAACCTGACTGGTTTCCTTGAAGACGGCAACAAAGTGAAGGTAACAATTCGCTTCCGTGGCCGCGAAATGGCTCACCAAGAAATCGGTGTTGACGTTCTTAATCGTTTGAAAGTAGATACTGAAGAATTTGCAGTTGTCGAATCTTTCCCAACGAGAATTGAAGGTCGCCAGATGATCATGGTGTTGGCCCCTAAAAAGAAGTAATTAACGGCTTTGCAAGTAATTAAACCCTGCAGCCTCAGGTTGCGGGGTTTTATTCGCCCTAATTACTATGTTATTAACAACTCAACAATGCGGAGTTATTCATCATGCCTAAGATGAAAACCAACAAAGGTGCTGCTAAGCGTTTCCAGAAAACTGCTGGTGGTATTAAGTTTAAGCACGCTGGTAAACGTCACATCCTGACTAAGCGTACTACTAAGAACAAGCGTCAGCTACGTCCGAACTCGATCCTTCCTAAATGTGAAGTTGCTCAAGTTCTACGTATGATGCCATACGCTTAATTCTTTTTAGTTTATAAATTCGTTTAGTTTAGGAGAAGCATAATGCCTCGCGTAAAACGTGGTGTACAAGCTCGTGCACGTCATAAGAAAGTTCTAAAACAAGCTAAAGGTTACTACGGAGCACGTTCACGTGTTTACCGCGTAGCTTTCCAAGCAGTTACCAAAGCTGGTCAATACGCTTACCGTGACCGTCGCAACAAGAAACGTCAATTCCGTCAACTTTGGATTGCACGTATCAACGCGGCATCTCGTCAAAATGGTCTATCTTACAGCCGTTTCATCAATGGCCTTAAGAAAGCATCTATCGAGATCGACCGTAAGATTCTTGCTGACATCGCAGTATTCGACAAAGCAGCATTTGCTGTTCTAGTTGAAAAAGCGAAAGCATCTCTATAATTTAGAGTTAGCTTAAAGGTTTAATAAAAGGAGAACTTCGGTTCTCCTTTTTTATTGCCTGCTATTTGGCTTTGCCGCATTCTCTCGCATCTAATTTTTATTCGCTTGAACAAGCATTCTGGTATATAAACATTTACCTAACCTTTAAATGTTAAGCGACCGAGATAAATGACCGCACCGACTACTATGACGTTCTTCGAACGTTTTGAAACTGACATCCTTTCTGGCAAGAAGACGATTACTATTCGCGATGAATCTGAGCGCAATTACCAGCCAGGTAGCGTTGTAGAAGTATCAACGTTAGAGCAGGGACGTGTATTCTGTAATCTTAAGATCATTAGTGTAGAACCAATCTTGTTTGATGACTTAGGTGAGTTCCATGCGGAGCAAGAGAACATGACGCTAGAAGTCCTCAAGGGTGTGATTCAAGATATCTATCCGGGTATCTCTCAACTGTATGTGGTTTCTTACGAGCTTGTGTAACCCGCTTTAAATAGAATTTGTTGATCAATACAGCGTCTAACGCAGAGCAATGAGAAAGGGAAGTCACAATGAGTGAATTACAGAATGGTGCAGCTCAGCAAATTTTGCTCCAACTTTATTGTCGTGAGCAAAATGAGCAGCCGTTAATCTCTAGAACTGATCTCGACATTGCTCTTTATGATAGCGAAGGCTTTCTAGCGTGGCGTGATACAAAGCGTGACTTCATTGTCAGTGATATCGAGAATCGAGTTTGGGTGAAGAGTTGCCCCGGCAGTTACATCACTGAAGTACACTTCAATGCTGACGGTTCTCTGATTGAATATCGTTTGTTCGATCGATTTGAAACAACAGGGCAGTGGCAACTAAAAGATGGGTTGTTACACGTCGAGATTTTGAAGGGCGAGAATCGCTACCAGTTTACTGTTGTGGCTCGTGCTGATCTCAATATTCACTCTGCGGTGGAATATAAAAATGGTGAGCTGCATTCGTATCTGAAATTGGTGCAGGCTGAGCGTTAATCCCTTTTAGCCGACCTTGCTTGTCCATTAGAATAAGTGATATTCCAAGAATAAAAAGCCAACAGTGATGTTGGCTTTGTTGTTTTCAATTCGACCGAGTACTTCTAATCAACGCGCTATTAAGTTAAGCCATTGAGCTTCGAAGTTCGCCAATCGAGTATAAAGCTCGCTGTCTTGGTCTTTCTTTGTACATACCGTCAATAGGTCTTCAATAAAGAACTTCAGTGCACGCGCTTCAATTCGACGAATGCCTTGTTGCTGCTCTTCAGTAAGATAACCGTAGATAGTCGCCGCTCCGAAGTCACCAAAGATCATCTGACCTTGCTCGTCAACTAAAGTGTTGTGTGCGTATAGATCACCATGACAAACCTTATTTGCATGAAGGTGTTCAAACACATCAATCATCTGTTCGGTAATGCTATTAATCTGAGCAATTGAAAGCTCAAAGCCTTCGTTGAACGTATCGCGAGTGCAGCTTTCAAGAGTAGGGGGCAAACCTAGGTTGTAGTAGCTGCTCGGGATAAGCTCCATCACCAATGCTAGGTAGTTCTCTTCATCAACTTGAGCGATAGACTTCACTAGGTTGCTATGTTGGCCTGCTTGAAGACATGCTTCAAGTTCATCATGTGGGTAACCGTCACTGGTCACTTCGCCTTTGAATACTTTAACGGCCACTTCTTGTGGGAAATCAAAGTCACGGTTTAACCAGTTAGCATGTGAAATTACGCCAGACGCTCCTTGCCCAAGTACTTGATTGAGTGAGTAGCATTGTGAGCTCACAGCAGGCACGCTATCTAAACTACTTGGGTGTTTGCAAAACGGATTACCCGCAAACGCTAACCAAGCCAATTTTGGTAGCTTGATAAGGAACTCTGGGAATTCAGTCAGTTGGTTTGCAGACAGACGAACTAGCTCAAGGCTTGATAGGTTTTCCATGCTTTCTGGTAAAATGCGAATCTTGTTACCTGCCAATGCGAGCTTTTGCAGGCGTGGTCTTTCACCTAGTGAGTGAGGGAGAACCTCGATTGCATTGTCTGTCAGGATCAACCAACGTAATTGAGCAGGTAAAGATTGCTCGCTGACGGTTTTAATTTGATTAGATTTGAAGCCAACCATTTCGAGCTTAGGAAGAGTACCTAGAACATCAGGAAGGTGCGTGAACAGGTTATTCGACGCGAAGATGATACGCAGGTTAGTCAGCTGTGATAGCTCGTCTGGTAAGCTTGATAGCTGGTTTCCATAAAGGTCTAGAACCTCTAGAGAATCGGCAAGCTCTAAGATCTCTAATGGAAATTCGGTGAGATCTGCTGACAGTTTTAAGTGCTTAATCCCTTTAAGTTGCCCTGATTTAAGTTGTTCTAGAGTATGCAAACCTTAGCCTTATGAATAGATGTTCGAGGCGTGTAGTTTACTTGTCTCAATAGAGAAAGGCGAGCACCGGAACGATGCTCGCTTAACTACACTAAGTGAACGAATTTACGAAGGTTAAAGTCGTATATGATTTTGGCTGACGCCGACCTCCTCAACAAAGTCGCTGTCATGACTCACCAAGATAAATGCGCCTTGGTATTCACGTAAAGCGGACGCCAATATTTGCTTTGAGTCGATGTCTAGGTGGTTGTCCGGTTCATCGAGTAATAGAAGCGGGGTGTCTTGCTTGTGGCTAACGATCAACATCGCCAGTTTCATTTTTTCACCACCACTTAAATGAGCCACTTTTCGGTATACGGAGTCTCGCCTGAATCCAATTCCAGCGAGCAAGGTTCGTGCGTTACTTTCTGTTAACCCAAAGCTGTGTGTAATCAGGCTTTCGAACATGATGCCGTTGGTGTCTAACAAGCCAAAGTGTTGATCCAAGTATACCGTCGCCCCTAAGCGCTTAATGGATCCAATATAGCTCGAGTGTTGGCCGTGAATGGCTTTTAATAGTGTCGATTTTCCGCATCCATTAGCCCCAGCTAGATAGCATCGTTCCCCTTGTGATAGAGAGAAGCTAATAGGAGCACCAGAACCAAAATTTAGGCGACACTCTTCAACAGTTAATAGTGAGTGTTTTTTAGTAGCATTCGCTTGTTGTAGGTATAACGCTTGTGGCTTCAGTTGCTCTTGTTGTTCTTTAAGAGATTGAAGTTTATGTTGGTTTTGATCCTTTAAATTCTTGTGGCTTGTTGCCGATGCACCTTGGGTTCGCCCTGCTTTATCTTTCATTGCATCCAATAATATCTTGGGTTGGCTACCCGATTTTCGGAGTCGGTTACCTTGAGACTCACGTTGTTGTGCTTTTTCCTTGTTAGTCTGAGCTTGGCGCTCGAGTCGTTTCTTTTCCGATTGATGATGCGTTATTTGCTTGTCCAGTGCTTCACTTTGACTCGACATTTGCGTGAAGTAATCATCGTAATTTCCTTTATAGAAACGCATGCCCAAACTGTTGAGGTGATAGATCCCTTCCATGTGTCTCAATAAACTTCGATCGTGACTGACGATAAGTACTTTACCTTCAAACAACTGGCACTGTTCTAGTAACCAATTACGCCCGTCGCTATCCAAATGGTTTGTCGGTTCGTCGAGAATCAGTACGTCGTAGTTTGATACGAATAAGCGATGAAGCTGCAATAGGGATAGCTGCCCGCCGCTCAATGTATGGCACGGTGTGGTTAACCCACTGGTTATTTTCAATGTGGCTAAAAGTTGCTTTGTGTTCGCTTGTAAATCCCAATCCTCGCCAACGATATTGAAGTGCTGAAGTTCGCAGCTGCCTTGTTCTATGGCATGTAATGCGTCTAACTTTTCGGTGATCCCCAAGAAGTCAGCAATGCTGGTTGTGCTATCCAATAGCTTTGAAGGCAACTGGGAGTAAAAGCCGATCGAGCCTTGTTTGGAAATGCTGCCTGATGTGGGTTGTGTTTGCCCGACCAGTAACGAAAGCAGTAGTGACTTTCCCGCCCCATTTCTTCCGACTAAGCCTGTCAGGCGACTGCTCAGACTAAAGGTGATGTCTTTGAATAACCACTCACCAGTATCGAGCTGGAATGAGAGATTGTTGGCTAATATAGTAGGCATAAAAATACCTCCCTTTACGTGTAAACGAGTAAAAGGGGTGAGGCGCTTTTTCTATATAGAACCCTACACAGAATTCTATGTATAGATCGCCAAAGACGTTACTTAGGTAGCGTACCAATCAAAGATAGGAAATAGAGTGCTGATCTGATTTCTGTCTTTAAGGTGCTGATCTTAAAGATGTAGCTTGTCAAAAAACGGATCTTTAAGAGCTTGGTTTGTCGCGAAAATAGATGACGAAGTAACGCCCACTAACCCCGAGTGTCCAAATGATTTTTATAAAAATAAATCGGATGTCAGGATGTTAGTACTTCATTATGGCGTTATTCTCTTTTGAAATGATGGTGGGATGGTACTGAAAGAGGGTGCTTAAAGTCAATATGGTGATGTGATTAAAATGTATCCAAATAATTAAAGCGCCTCATTCCTATATATAGATATAGCCATGAGGCGCTTTAGAGTGTTCTTTGAAAGCAAGAGCTTCAAATAATGTGCAAATTACAGGTTTTGTCCGCCGACAGCTCGCCAACACATGTCAAAGCTATCGCTGATGTACTTGCCTGACTGCTCTGGAGGTAACTCATTCTGCTCAATCAACCAGTTTGCACAAATCAAAAAATGGCTGTGGATGAAGTGCCTAACAAGATCGATGTCTAATACCATCAGTTCACCAGTTTCTTGTCCTTTCAAAATGATCTCGTCTAATGATGCGAACATCTGTGAGACGATGACTTCTCGAGTTTGAGTCGTTGGGTCGAAATGAACATTAGTGAAGAACTTCATCGCAACTGGATTTTCTAACGCCCATTCAAGCCCTGTAATCCACATGAACTTAAAGGCTTGGTAGCGATCTTGTTCAGCGATTTCTGTGTACTGGTCAAGGGTAGAAAATAGCTCTATTTTCAGTTCACGAAACAGTTCATCAATCAGTAGAGATTTGTTCTCAAAGTGATGAAACAGTGTCGCCTTTGCTACGCCTGCTGTTTTCGCTATTTGTCCTGTAGATGTACCCTCTAGCCCTTGCTGAGAGAAGAGCAGGAGTGCAGCATCTAGGATTTTTTGCCTTTTCGTAATCATCTATTTAGTACTTTGAACAGAATCTTTTTAATTGGGTTGTTGTAAGGAGGGTGCATTAACTTGGTGAAGTTAATTTTTCCTCTACTTAGAACGGTTTTGCCATGGCTAAAGGTCTTAAAGCCTTCAATGCCGTGGTAGTGTCCCATGCCTGAAGGACCAATGCCACCGAACGGCGCATCTTCTGCCGCCACATGCACTAGCGAGTCGTTAATACAAACACCGCCAGAATGTGTATCCGATAAGAACTGGTCTTGGGTTTGTTTATCATGACTCATCAGGTACAGAGCAAGTGGACGTTCTCTTGCTGTGATGTAGCTGATCGCTTCTTCAATAGAGTCATAAGGCACGATAGGCAGAATAGGGCCAAACAACTCTTCTTGCATCGCGACCATGTCGTCGTTCACTTCGGTTAGAAGGTGTGGCGTCATTCTGTGGTTCACATCGTCTTGTGATTGCTCGGTGACAGTGTGAATAACCGCACCTTTAGACTGAGCATCTGCAATCACACCCTTCAAACGATTGTATTGGCGCATATCGATCACTGAGGTTAAGTCTTTGCTTTCAATACCGGCTTTATACAGCTTTTTGAAGTACTGCTTATAAGCTGTGATGAACGCGTCGGCTTTTTCTCGTGGCAATAAGATGTAATCGGGTGCCACGCAAATCTGGCCAGCGTTTAAGCTTTTTGCAAACAGGATGCGTTCAACGGCGTCAGCCACATCAAAGTCAGGGGCAATAATCGTTGGAGACTTACCGCCCAATTCCAAAGTTACTGGCGTTAAGTTGTTGGCAGCTGCTCTCATTACGTGCTTACCCACAGAGGTTGACCCTGTGAATAGAATATGATCAAACGGGAGTTGGCTAAATTTCGCGGAAACGTCAGCTTCACCTTCTATAATCGCAACCTGATCTTCGTTAAAACCCTCAGCCAACATGGCTTTTAAAACTCGGTTGGTCGCTGGAGTGAACTCAGACATCTTGAGCATTGCAGTATTACCTGCCGCCAACGCAGTGATGAGGGGCCCTAAAGAGAGCATCACCGGGAAGTTCCAAGGAACAATGATACCGACAACACCCACTGGCTGATAATGAACGGTGATCTTCGCGGGTGTCAGCATTAAGCCTGCTTTTCTGCGAGATGGCTTCAACCATTTCTTAAGGTTCTTCAGGCTGTAATTGATCTGGTGAAGAGAAGGGGTGATATCAGCAATCAAGCTGTCGTGTTTTGCTCGATGGCCATAATCTTCAGACACCGCATCAATCAATTGCCCTTGGTAGCGCATTAGCAACGCTTTTAATTCCGAGAGGTTTTTTCTTCTCTGCTCAAGCGTTGGATTAACATTACTGCGGTAGTGATTTTTTTGTCGGTTGAATGTTTGATCCATGTCGTTGATGTTCGACGTGGTTGGTTCAAGGTCTAGATTATGGCTCATAGTATCCCCTAAATTCTAAGGCTGACCGATTGGTCGGTCAGTTGAATTTACAAGAAGATCGAATCGAATACAAGATATGCACGAGAAAAGTTCAATAATTGAGCGGCTACAACATTGAAGTGAGCGAGTTTTAGTTGGAAGAACGAAGTGTTTATAGGTATCGAATCACGGGATACAAGTTGTGTTTGTGATAGCGAGAGTTCAGATTGGGAAGTGCGCATATTTGTCACAACCCTGACTTAACTTGACCAGGTTAGCTAAGAATTTTATGTGTCTTTGGTATTTTATTCACCTGATTCTTTGTTAGAAAGTGCTTTAAATCTAATGCACTTCAGCCTGTTTTTTGGCCTAAAACCTTGTAATACCTTACCTGTCACTTTAAGTCGGGTCGACGATAAAAAAACGTAATCGTAACCACAAATATCAATGGTTGGACTCACTCTTAATAATATCGGTTAATGCAGCCAACAAATCGTTTTCGAACGTTTTTTGTTGGGTTATACCTCGCTATTCCAATGAGGTATCTTCTGTCGATGGCCCTATAGTGTGAGGTCTCTAGAATTGGAAAATTCGGTTAATTTGGAACGCATCCGTGCTGAGTATAATGTAAAGCACTGGAGCCAAGGTTTTTATGGAATTGATGATAATGGTGAGGTGTATGTATCACCGAGCGAAACCGATCATCAAGTTCCGCTAAGTCAGATCGTAAAACAGTTAGAGCAGAGAAATATTGGTTTGCCTGCTCTTGTGCGTTTTCCTCAAATAGTGCATCAACGTGTGCACAATATCTGTAACGCATTTAACCAAGCGATCGATGAATATCAGTATGACAACCGTTACTTGCTTGTTTACCCGATTAAAGTTAACCAACAAAAAGAAGTGGTTGATGAGATCTTAGCGAGCCAAGCTCAATTAGAGCAAAAGCAGCTAGGCCTAGAGGCGGGCAGCAAGCCTGAATTATTAGCGGTATTGGCACTGGCTCAAAAAGCGAGCTCGGTGATCGTGTGTAACGGTTACAAAGACAGAGAATACATCCGTCTTGCTCTTATTGGCGAAAAGCTGGGTCATAAAGTATTTATCGTTCTAGAGAAGCTATCTGAGCTTGATCTTGTTCTTTCTGAAGCGAAAGCGCTTGGCGTGAAACCTCGTTTAGGTTTACGTATTCGTCTTGCTTCTCAAGGCGCAGGTAAATGGCAAGCAAGTGGTGGTGAGAAGTCGAAGTTCGGTTTGTCTGCATCACAAGTGCTGACTGTTATTGAACGTTTAAAAGCAGAAGATCAACTCGATGTTCTAGAGTTAGTGCATTTCCATCTTGGTTCACAAATGGCCAATATTCGTGATGTGCGAAATGGTGTGAGCGAAGCGGCTCGTTTCTACTGTGAACTGCGCGATATCGGTGCTCAATTGAAGTACTTAGATGTTGGTGGTGGTTTGGCGGTTGATTACGACGGCACACGTAGCCAGTCTTCAAACTCAATGAACTACGGCTTGCTTGAGTACGCTCGAAATATCGTAATGACAGTAGGGGATATTTGTAAGCTCTACAATCAGCCACAACCCGTGATCATTTCTGAATCTGGTCGTTCGTTGACTGCGCATCACGCTGTGCTTGTTACTAACGTGATCGGTACAGAAAGCTATTCTCCGGAAGATATGGCTGCGCCTGAAGTTGACGCACCAATGTTGCTAAACAACATGTGGAAGAATTTCTTAGAGCTAGATGCGGGTAATGATGACCGCGCGCTGATTGAGATCTACAACGACACGCAAAGTGATATCGCAGAAGCACACAACCAATTTGCGACGGGTATGCTGAACCTTCAGCACCGTGCTTGGGCAGAGCAGATGTCTTTGCGCATTAACTACGAACTTAGCTCTCGTATGAGTACTAAGAACCGTTACCACCGTCCTATTTTGGATGAGTTGAGCGAGCGTTTGGCTGATAAGTTTTTCGTGAACTTCTCGCTGTTCCAATCGTTGCCAGATGCTTGGGGTATCGATCAGGTGTTCCCTGTATTGCCTCTAAGTGGTTTGGATAATGCGGACGAGCGACGCGCTGTAGTATTGGATATTACTTGTGATTCTGACGGTACGATTGACCAGTATGTTGATGGCCAAGGTATTGAAACGACTCTGCCAGTTCCTGCATGGAACCCAGATGAACCATACCTGATGGGCTTTTTCTTAGTAGGCGCATACCAAGAGATCTTGGGTGATATGCACAACCTATTTGGTGATACCCACAGTGTAGTGGTGAATGTTGATGAAAGTGGTCAAGCGAATATCGACTACATCAATGAAGGCGATACGGTTGAAGACATGATGCGTTATGTTCACATTGATACGGATCTGATTCGTCAGAACTACAAAGATTTGGTCACGGCGAAAGTACCAGCACAAGAGCAGCAAAGCGTACTTGAAGAGTTAGAGCAAGGCTTGATGGGTTACACCTATCTTGAGGATTTTTAATGAACGATCTATTTACCAAACCAGATTACTCGCTGTACTCCAACGCGATGACTTTTATGCGTCGTCCATTGGTACAGAACCCAATTGATAACGATGCTGATGTGGTTGTGTTGGGCGCGCCGTTAGATATGGCGACGTCGGGTCGTCCGGGTGCTCGTATGGGGCCTGATGCGATTCGTCGTGCGTCTGTAAACTTGGCGTGGGAAGGCAAAAAATTTCCTTGGGACTTCAATGTATTTGAACACACCTCGGTGATTGATGCTGGCGATCTTGTGTTTGATTGCGGTGATGCAGAAGACTCAACTCAGCGTCTAGAAGCAGCCGCTGATGCGATTCTAAACAGCGGTAAAACACTGTTAGGGTTAGGTGGCGATCACTTCATTACATTGCCTTTGCTAAGAGCATACGGCAAGAAGTACGGTGAAATGGCTCTGATTCATTTTGACGCGCACACTGATACTTACAGTCAGGGTAGTCGTTACGATCACGGTACTATGTTCTACCATGCGCCAAATGAAGGGTTAATCTCGCCTGAGCATTCTGTGCAAATAGGTATTCGTACAGAGTATAAGCAGGAAGGTCATGGCTTTAATGTTATCAATGCGATGCAAGCGAATGACATGAGCGTGGATGAGATCATTGCTCAAGTGAAAGGCATTGTTGGTGATAAGCCAGTTTACCTAACGTTTGATATCGATTGTCTGGATCCTGCTTTTGCGCCGGGTACTGGGACGCCTGTGTGTGGTGGTTTGAACTCAGATAAAGTGCTCAAAATCATTCGTGGCTTACAGGGTATCAACATGGTTGGTATGGACGTTGTAGAAGTGTCTCCTGCCTATGACCAAAGCGAAATTACGGCTCTAGCTGGCGCAACTATCGCACTTGAGCTGCTTTATGTTTGGACTGCAAATCGCTTAACAAAATAAAATAGTTAGCGAGGCATGTTGAACGTGGCAATCTCGTTTTACGGATAAACACCATATTGCGGTACATGATCTTCTAAAAGCCGCCCGAGTTAAACTCGGGCGGCTTTTTTGTATCTATTGTTTTGTCCTAAAACGTATTCCTTTTGATATGTGTGTATCGAATGATAAGTCATGACTATTGTTCCTCCATAGCACCTTAATATGTTGATGGGCATATATGAAATTGGCGAAATATACGCTTAATAAATGGTTTTTCATCCGCTTTGTGCTGAACATTGTCTCAAGTTTGGGACTACTCTCTGCTTTGTTGCTATCACATCGTTTGCCTCAAGCAATGTCTGATATTCGCTCATGATTTATCTACTTTATTCCTGTATATCTTTATAGGATTAAAGAGATGTAACATCGCTGTGAGTTTATTTGCATATAAATCAATGCACTACTAACGTTTAATTTGTGTTTTAGAAATCCATAGAGAATAAGTGAATTTGTGAAAAGGAGTCTCTTAGCACAGACATGGCATTTTTTATGGGGAAGACTAGGCTTAACAGTAAGTAAACTATAAAAAAAACAGGTTAAATACTTATCTCTTTTCAACTCGAAGAGGCACAACAAAAGATTGGCCATTGATGAGGGGTAAGTATGAATTTGATTAAAGCCTGTAATGATTAACAAAAATAATTTGTACAGCTCTAGATAAGAGTGCTTGTGATAACGGGGGATATATGGATATTGAGGTTTCGCGCCAAGCTGCGGTTGTTGAAGCAGTAAGTGGGGATGTGGTTGTAGTAACACCTGACGGCAACCCAAAAAAAGTTCTAGTTGGCGATATCATCCGTGAAAATGAGATAGTCATTACCGCAAATAATGCAGAACTTGTATTAGGTGCTCCAAATGGTGAGGTTCTGGTTGGCGAGAATTGTGTTGGATGTATTGACCAAGAATTGTCTTGGGCTGATGCCCCTATCGCCGGAGAGGTCAATTTCGATCTAGAGCAATCTGACGACGGAGCATTTACTGACGATGATATTGCGGCAATCCAAGAAGCTATTTTAGGTGGCGCCGATCCTACTGAAATTTTGGAAGCAACGGCTGCTGGTGAAGGGCTAGGCTCTGCAAATGCAGGCTTTGTTACGATTGAATACAATAATATTCAAACTCAGCCCTCGACATTCTTTGAGACATCAGGGCTTGCGAAAGAAGAGGTAGAGGAAACTCGAGAGGAATTTAGAACGATCACACGTTCAGCTGGTGGTCAATCGATCAGCGAATCAGTCACTGAAGGTTCCATTTCTGGCAATACCTACCCCCAATCTATTACGACCACAGAAACGATTATTGCGGGCAGTTTAGCTCTAGACCCAGATTCTTTTGTCCCAGACACACTCTCCCTTGCTTCACTCCTAAGTGAGCTTAATAACGACATTACATCAAGCGGCCAAGTTGTCACGTTTACTTACGACTCGGTAACGAATTCCATTGTTGGTGTTCAAGGTACTGACGAAGTATTACGTATCGATATTGATGCTACTAGTGTTGGCAATAATATCGATATCTCGTTAACCACCACGATTTCTCAATCTATTGATCATGTTCCGTCTATCGGTGGTGGGCAGGTCTCTTATACTGGCGATCAAATTAACTTTGCTTTTGATATTCAAGGTGAAGACTCCGCAGGAAACCCAATAGCATCACCAATTAATGCGCTGGTTACTTTATTTGACGGGGTGAATCCGTCTGCTGAAAGCGTGAATATCAATAATGTAGAAACGAGTAGTGCACCTATTGAAGGCACTTTTTCTAATATTGGAAGTGATAAACTTCAATCTGCTGTCTTTGATGCAAGTGCGTTAGGAGAGTTTGATGGGTTGCTCAGTGATAACCAAAATACGGTAGCAAGACTGTCTGATGACGGAACAACGATCACTCTGTCTATTCAAGGGAGAGGTGAGGTTGTTCTCACAATCTCTCTCGATACCGATGGCACATATAATTTCCAACAGTTTAAACCAATAGAAGAAGTGAGCTCCGACACGCTTTCATTCTCTCTACCGATCACGGTTACCGATTTTGACCAGGATGTCGTAACGAATACGATTAAGGTTGATATCTCTGATGGTGATAGCCCGTTCATTATTAATGTTGATGGCATCGATGTTGATGAGTCAGGCATTGTTGGCGGCTCACAAGAAGGAACAACCCCAGTAGGCGGTATTGGCAGTATCACAGCAAGTGTTTTTGAAAGTGACATTATTGACCATTACGAACTTGAACCGACTGAATTTAATACAGCGGGAGCCTTGGTTTCTAATGGTGCTGCCGTTCAATTAGAGTTAGTTAGTCAAACCAATGGTGTGAGAACGTATGAAGGTTATGTTGAGGTCAATGGATCTCGAATTACGGTCTTTGACGTTAAAGTCGATAGTCCATCATTGGGGAATTATGAATTTACTCTGTACGAATCGCTTTCACATCAAGGTTCTGAAGGTGAGTTGCTAACCTTTGTATTGCCCATTTACGCGGTTGACGCGGATGGTGACCGCTCTGCACTATCTGGTGGGTCAAATACACCAGAAGCTGCTGAGATCTTAATCAGTGTAAAAGATGATGTGGTCGAACTCATCGATAATGTCGTTTCCGTCGATGAACCGACCTTAGCTGGTGATACTGTTGTTTCTTACAATCTATTCAACTTTGAGGGTGCGGATGGTTCGACAATCCAATCACTGTCTTACGATGGGGTCGAATACAAGTTAGACCAAAATCTACTCCCAGATGCGGCACAAACTTTCCCATTTACAGAAGGGGTTGCAACGATTTCACTCAATGGTGATTTTAGTTTTGAAGTCGCTCGTGATATCAACCACTCAAGCAGCGAAACCATAGTAAAACAATTTGCCTTTTTAGCTGAAGATGCTGATGGTGACGAGAGCTTCTCAACGCTTGATCTTAGTATTACTGATGGCCAAGATCCGGTAATTAACCTAGTTCCACCAGTGACATTATCTGAAACGAATCTTGGTGACGGATCTTCGCCAAGCGGAAATGCGGTTAGCGCCACTGAAACGATTACGTTTACAGCCGGTAGTGATGATGTCGCGAGTTTTCGGATTGATCCAAACTTATTCAATACCAATGATACGCTCAAATCGAATGGGCTTGTCGTTGAACTCAAGGAAGACCCTCAGAACTTAGGTACTTATATAGGTTTTGTTAACGATGGGGTAAACCCTGATGTCCCAGTGTTCACGATTAGCTTTTCTACAAGTACATTAGGGGAATACACCTTCACGCTGCTTGAAGCGTTAGATCATGAAGATGGCCTTGCAAATAACGACCTGAGCTTTGAACTGCCTGTTTATGCCGTGGACACTGATGGCGATAACTCGCAAATTTCCCCGCTTACAATGACCATCGGTGATGATGTGCAAATCATGAAAGATGGTGTGCTCAATATTGTTGAACCGACGGTTGCGGATTTGGCTGCTGGTAAGGTGACGACTGCCACCATTGATGTGATGCCTGATCAGAGTGCTGATGGCGCGACCATTACCCAGATCACGTATGATAATACCGTTTACACCTTGAATCAGGGCTTAACGGGAGAGCAGCTTATCACTGTGCCTGAGGGAAAACTGTTTGTTACCCTTGAAGGTGAAATACGCTTTGAACCCAATCGCGATTTAAACCACACAAGCAGCGAAGATATCGTTAAGACGATCGTGGTGACGTCAAGTGACTTTGATAAAGATCCGGTGACATCCACCGTTACTTTGACCATCACCGATGGTGATATTCCAATCATCAATACTATTCCAAGCGTCACGCTATCAGAATCCAATCTAGCCGATGGCTCGGCAGCAAGCACCGTGCCTGTGAGTCAAACTGAGATTATTCAGTTTACCAATCAAAGTGATGATGTAGTCAAGTTCCGTATCGACCCTGCTCAATTCAACACCAACGACGCGCTTAAATCGGGCGGGTTAGCCGTCGAGTTACGTGTCGATCCACAAAACAGCAACCAGTACATTGGCTTTGTGAAAGATGGATCCAACCCAGAAGTTCCGGTCTTTACGATTAGCTTCTCTACCAGCACGGTGGGTGAGTACACCTTTACTCTACTTGAAGCATTAGATCATGCTGATGGCCAAGCAAATAATGAATTGAGCTTTGATTTACCCGTTTACGCGGTCGATCGTGATGGTGATGATTCATTGATGTCGCCATTGAAAGTGACGGTCAGCGATGATGTGCAAGGCATGCAAAACCAAACGTTAACCATTACTGAGCCAACGGTGGCTGATTTGGCTGCTGGTGTTGTTACGACTGGCACTGTTGATGTGATGCCAGTGCAAAGTGCAGATGGTGCAACAATCACTCAGTTCGTTTATGACGGACAACTTAGAACATTGGTTCAAACAGATACTGGTGAGCAGCGGTTTGGTTTCACTGAAGGGACGTTAGTCATCACCCTGCAAGGTGAAGTGCGCTTTGAACCCAATCGCGATTTAGTTCATACAAACAACGAAGACATCGTTAAAACAATCGTAGTGACGTCAAGTGACTTTGATAAAGATCCGGTGACATCCACCGTGACTTTGACCATCACCGATGGTGATATTCCAATCATCAATACTATTCCTAGCGTCACGCTATCAGAATCCAATCTAGCCGATGGCTCGGCAGCAAGCACCGTGCCTGTGAGTCAAACTGAGATTATTCAGTTCACCAATCAAAGCGATAATGTCACCAGCTTCCGCATTGAGCCAAGCTTATTTAATACCAACGACACACTTAAATCTAATGGGT
>NZ_JBGOOU010000038.1:0-45498 GCF_041439815.1 Vibrio sp. 1F279
TGATCTTATTCTTCGTGCCGGTTAATTAGAATGCGGGGTTCATGACGCGCTTACGGTTCAAAACACTTCGAGAATATCTGTATCTAATAAGACATACAAAGCATTTAAGTGTGATTCCCAACGATTGGCACTTTTGATGCCATCGTGGGTTTTGTATTTTTGGTGGTATAGGTTTGGTGGTGTTTCTCATTACCTAATGCGGCATTATAGCGCATAGTAAACTTAGAGGTCAGAAATGGATATAGGCAGTATTATTTTAGATTGGTTAGGTAGTATCACAATGAGCAGTTGGCTATTTGTATGTGCCGTTATTATATATTGGTGCGTTACATTCGTCGTGAAGTTCTTGGCCTATGAGTTAGTAGTTAGCAAGGCAATTTCAAAGAGTGGCACTCAACAAGGCTGCTTATATATGGTCGTATCTCCAGATTTTTACCTGTCTCACTTTTTTAAGGAGCATGCGAAAATAAATGGAGAACGGGTTAAAGGTAAGCTTATACAGAGGTTCAACTCATGGAATCTCTGTATATCTATATTCACATTTTTAGTACTGGTCATCGCGTCGACAAAGTTAAACGTACATTTTTTCTTTCTCTTTTTAATCTTGATACGATGCTTTTCACGCTCAGTTGAAATTGGTTACGCATTTCTAATGGATGTGATTTATAAGAAATCACACCAGTCTTGGCTGAATGCTCAGCGTAGAATTAGGCTTGCACTTTCAAGTTATGTAGAACTTTACTTTCTATACGCGTCAGTCTATTTCGTATCGCCTACTACACAACAGCATGGGTGGGGCTCCGTGTTATTGGGTGCTCAATCACTACTGAAGTCGTTTGGTGTGGGTACATTGACCAACGTTTCAAGCGCCTATGAGAGAGCTAATATCGTTCTTTCCTATGTGACATATGGTCAAGTGTTTACGACCCTAATCTTAGTTGTCATGTCATTTGCAATATACGTAGGCCGTGGCGAGTAGCGCTAAACAAACATTTGATCAGATTCCAACGCTTGGGCTCATTTCGCAATTAAAAATTTAGATGAAAGCCGTTTTGATGAAACGGTCGAACTTTTAAAACGGGCAGGGATCAAATGCTTGGCCATGCGGATGGTCAAGCCTTCGAAGTTGAGCATGTTGGCCTCATCACAATGGCCAAGCGGTATTGTCAATAATGGAAAGATATAGACATAGAGTTTTGTAAAAACACTATGAAGAATTTAAAGTCTTCGTTTGGAGACTATGTGCGCACAATAAACTAACAAACGCTCCAAGATGGATTCGTAAACGCGTGCCATTTTCGCTTCGCTACAATTTTGGCACACATTTACTCACCACTTAAGTGGGCGTTAAACGACTTTTCAACATCTGTGGAATAATTAAGTAATGAAATATACTCGCAGCTCTCAAACGGATCGTGTCGGGGTTCAAACCGTAGGTTTACTCTTCGAAAGGTGTGGATACATTTTTCGTGAACAGCCAATTGTTGATTGTGGGATAGACGCTCAGGTTGAACTCGTTGATGAGAATCAAGCTTCAGGAAAATTAATTGCGTTGCAAATTAAATCAGGTGCATCTTGGTTTAAGGAAACTTCAAAAGATGGGTACGTCTTTCGTGGAGAAATGGAGCACTTAGAATATTGGCTTAATCATTCGCTACCTGTTGTAATCGTTTTATGTGATATCGAAAATGATATTGCCTACTGGCAATCAATAACTAAACATACAATTAGCTACACAGGTAAAGCTTGGAAAGTGTCTGTACCTTTTCACCAAGAAGTAAATGTTGGTATGAACAACGACTTACGTCGTCTTGCAAATCTAGTTGAAATCATCCCAGATTACACTGTTTCTAAAACATCAGATAACAGTCATGGTGGTGCAAAGCGATACTCTGCGCGAGTCACATTGTCTAAAGAGCATAGTCAGGCTGAGTTACTAACAATAATTCGAGCTTTGACCGAAGATATTAAAATGTGTGAGTACCACCGAAGTGCTCACACAAGAGAAGCTTGGAAAAATAAGCCCGCAGACGTTGTTTGGTTATTTATTTATCCGACCCCTCAAGATGAACGCAATAATAACTATCTTTGTAAATCAGAGTGGATAGATCGCGGTCTTGAAGAACACTTCCGACCTTGCTCTCAAAATGGGCAAGATATCGGTGGTGGTGTAAATGTTGACTGGAATTCTATGTACTTAACAACAGCTCAATACAATCATCAAAATGAAATACCCAAAGAAACGTTTATTCAATTAGTTGATGAGACACATGTTAAATCGTCATTGTTGTTTTCTGAGTTAGAGCAAATGTTTAAGTTGTACTCAGAGACTGATGTGCCATTTCAGGATCTATGTCAGTTTATCGAAAAAAAAACAAGCCCATAGCTCATGAGATTTATGAAAAAGGACTGTTTATTGGGTTGTCATCTTATGAATGCAAAGAAGCATCGACAAAGTTTCAAAGTATGATTGCGCACTTAGATAATCTGTTTATGCTTCTGGGACACCCTGATGAGAAGAGCACAATATTTAACCTAAAGAGTCAAGCAAGATATTTTGTTGAAGCATCTGACGCTCTAAAATATGAATTGAGTAAGATCGCTTAGCTATTTGACAAACGACTATGGCATCAAGGTACTTTTTCTAATTTGACAGAACCGGCTTAGAGCAACAAATCTAAAACGTTTCCGCCCAGAATCTTGATAGGTTTAGTTTTTTGCTGGTCTTTTGTTCACTATTGGTAAAAGGGGACTTGTGGTCGCAAATAGGTCCCTTTGAGTGAACACTTTTTACTACAAACCATTAATTGCTTTTATATTTTACGGTCATGTAATTTATGCGGGAATAATTGGGTATAAACCTGCCACAAGGTATTTAGGTTCCTATGCCCAGTTACTTGCGCAACTTCCTCAATGGTAAAGCCTTTTTCGAACAAGCGGCTTGCACCTTCACGGCGTAGGTCATGATAGCGTAGGTTATCAACCCCAACCTTCTGACACACTTCAACAAAACCTCGTCCAACTGAGCGTGGGTTGTAAGGGAATATCAACTCTCCCTTACGCTTTTGCCTCATTACAATGTCGAATGCTTCACCAAGTAGAGGGACGACCATATGGTTGCCTTCTTTCTTACGTGGGTCTTTTCGGTCACGTACGATCACTGTTTTAAGTTCTTCGTTCAAGTCTTCCCACCGAATACCACACACTTCGCTGACTCTCATACAGCTCAGGATGCTGAAGTCTAGAAGCATCGAGTAGGGGATTTTGTTTTCTCTGCGCTGCTCGCGCTCTTCTAGTGCTTCTTTCAACAGGTCTATTTCATCGGTAGTAGGGCGTCTTGTTACCTTAAATCTCTGAATAGCGGGTAAAAAAATAGCCAGCAGAGGCTGGCTATTTTTAGAAAGCTTTAAAATACTAAATTAAAGTACTTTGATGCTGTCAGCTTGTGGGCCTTTTTGACCTTGAGATACAGTGAACTCAACTTGTTGGCCTTCAGCAAGAGTTTTGAAACCGTCGCCTGTGATTGCAGAGAAGTGTGCAAATACGTCTGGGCCGTTTTCTTGCTCGATGAAGCCGAAGCCTTTAGTTTCGTTGAACCATTTTACTTTACCAGTAACTGTGTTAGACATGATGATATCCTAAAATTAAATTTTTATTTTGAGCCAATTGTGGCACTGATAGCGCGGAAAAGTTTATTGCTATTGCGTACAACACAACGGGGTTACTAGTAATCCAACGAAATGTTTATATACAAAGAACTTTCTTTCTAGCCGAGATGAAGTCTAAATCAAATTAGGGGATAGTCAATCGAATCCATAGTGAAAGGTTGCAGAAACTTGGGGGTAGTCAAACTTTGCATTCCTTAAATATCATGGAGTTACAGTTGTATGGTGATTTGTTGTAGTTTTTGTGAAAAAGGTGGTCGAAATTGATGACGAATTTGGAGTAATTGCACTGTTTTGGCACATTTATTTTCCAAATTATTAAGCCGCTAATTGGTGCCTGAACCTAATTTTAACGGCTTATATTTATAAATTTCACTGTAAGTATCATGTTTCTATTGGAACGAGGTTTTGACTACTTTTTCAAGCGATACAGGTTGCCATTATCGGTACTGAAAAAGATGTCGCCGCTTGGTGAAGTTTCAATGTCTCTTATCCTCTCGCCTAAATCTTCTAAAATACGTTCTTCCTTGATTGCATCACCTTGTCCATTGACTGTCACAATATTGATGTGGGTAAGCTTAAGTGCGCCAGCCAGCAGCTTTCCTTTTAACTCTGGGTATTTATCCCCTTGGTAAACAATCAAGCTCCCCGGAGCGATTGAAGGAACGTAGACTTTTTTAGGCGCTTCAATGCCATCCTTAGTTTCAGACTCGCCTACGCTAATTGGGCCCCAATACTCTTTTCCGTGTGATGTGACAGGCCACCCGTAGTTGGCACCTGCTTTTATTAAGTTGATTTCGTCACCGCCTCGCGGACCATGTTCAATCGACCACAGCTTCTGGGTCGGGAAGTCGTAATACAAGCCTTGTGGATTACGATGGCCATAGCTCCAAATCTCATTGAGCACCTTGCTGTTATCCGAGAATGGGTTATCGCTTGGTGTGCTTCCATCAGCATTCAATCGTAATATTGATCCGGCGTGAGTCATGGTGTCTTGGCCGTTGTCTCGATCACCACGGTCGCCGATTGAAAAATACAGGTGGCTCTCGTCAAAAGTGATACGGCTACCAAAGTGACGTCCGGTGTCCGTTCTGGATTTAGATACAAACACGTCTGTCCAATTGGTAACTTCATTATTGCTGTAATTAGCAGAAGCCAGTGTCGTTACGCCTTCACCATCGACGTCTTTACTGTAAGTGACGTAGAACTTTCCGATTTCAAAAGGGGAGAGCGCGATATCCAACAGACCACCTTGGCCTTTCGCCCAAACATTGGGCAGCCTGAACAGTGTGCTTTGCTCACCCGTCTTTAAATCAACCTGTTTAATGACGCCAGCTTTTTCTGTTACTAGCATGGAGTTATCGTTGATATAAGCCAACCCCCAAGGGATCACGAGTCCGTCGGTGATCTTCTCTACTTGCCATGCAAAAGCAGAGGATATTGGACTCGATGCGATGAGTGCCAAAGCACAGGAAATAATACGATGATGATTGTTCATGGGAGTCCTTTGTTTTCATGACGTGGTATTAGTTTAGCTTGTGGTCGACAGGTGCAAAGGTTGGGTTACTGAAAAGTGACTATTCATTTATTTAGTTCAACCAGTGTTGTATGAGTAAGCAAGCTCACGTATGTTTAGCCTGCCATTCTCTATTCGATTCCTTCGGAGCATAATGAATACTACCCTTGCAACATCTTCGCTGTTTTCTCTGTCTGTATGTTGTCAGGTTGATACCCAAGCTATCGATTCTCAAACCACCCGATCTCAAAACAGCTGTTATATTGGATACTTTACATCATGAGTCGTCGATTTGACTTTAAATCGATCCTACTTGCGTGTTTGGTCATCAGCATCGGCCAACTCAGTATGGGGCTGGTATTTCCATCATTACCATGGATCGCGAAAGACTTTGATGTTTCGCTAGAGCAAGCTCAGCTTCTGGTGAGTGTCTATTTGTTAGGTTTTGGACCTTCTCAGTTTATCTATGGTCCAATTTCCGATGCTCTAGGGCGTAAGAAGGTGCTGTTAAGTGGTTTGTTGATTGCGATGCTTGGGCTATTAATGATCATCTTCTTTAGCCATTCATTTACTAGCATGGTGATGGGGCGTTTTCTGCAAGGCTTAGGAACGGGTTGTTGCGCTGTACTTGCTCGTGCTTCCACGCGGGATAGATTCAGTGGGGCAGATTTACCTTTAGCTATGTCCTACATTGCGATGGTCGCGTCTATTACACCTTTGATTGCGCCCGTAATCGGCGGCTTTATTAACTTCCATTTTGGCTGGATCATGGTGTTCATATCGCTACTGGGCTATGTCTCATTAGCTTGGGTGGTTTTGGCGTTCACGTTTAAGGAAACCGTCACTCAGATCTCCGCTATTCCTTCGCCAAAGAAAATGGTTTCTCAATACAAAGAGTTGCTAACTTCTCGCTATTTTATGAGTTTTGCGAGTATTGGCTGGCTTAACTTTAGTTTGATGATCACTACCGTATCAGTGATGCCATTTATTATGCAAAATCAGATTGGCATGACGTCTGATGAATACGCGATGTGGGCGGTCATTCCTGCTTTGGGCATGTTGGGTGGAACAAGTTTATGTAACCGTATTCGCCCCATATTGGGTAACAAGAAAACTCTGTTATGTACCCCTGTATTGCACATCTCTGCGGCGTTTTGGCTTTTCTTTTGCCCACTTGAACCTTTGTATCTCATGCTTGGCCAGTTCTTGATGATTCTTGGCAATGGTATTGCGTTGCCTTGTGCTCAGGCGTTGGTGATGTTGCCTTATAAGAAGAACGCTGGCGCGGCGGCTGCGATGTCTGGCGGCGGGCAGATGGTGGTGTCTTCAATGGTGAGTATGGGGCTAGTTCAACTAGGGCTAGGAGAAGCGTGGCATCTATCGCTTGTCATCATGTTTTTCACTCTTATTACCCTGATTAATATTTTACGTGGTTTCAGTAGTCAAGAAGCGAGAGAGTCGCAGCTGAGCTAGTTAATTATTTAATTATTTAGCTAGCGAGTGAAAAACGAAAAGGCCATTAAAGTTCTGAGACTTCAATGGCCTTCTTTATGCTTAGAGCTTAGAGCTTAGAGCTTAGACTTAAGCTGAAATTCCCGAGCTATTCACAGACGACTGCAACCTTCTCACTTGCTGCTGTCTTGGCTGGAACTGGATGATCGATCAGTCGAATCGGAGACTCATACAAAGCTGATAGCGCTTGTTCATTAAGTAACTTATCCGCACTGCCTTCAAAAGCAATCTGACCTTTTTTCAGTGCAACGATGTGTGTCGCGTAACGCAGTGCGAGATTCAAATCGTGCAAAATGACGATCACCCCAACATTTTCCGTTTTGTTGAGTTCAGACAGTAAACCCATGAGCTGAAACTGATGATGCACATCCAGTGCCGAAGTTGGTTCATCAAGGATTAGCAGTGGTGATTGCTGAGCCAACAACATCGATACCCACGCGCGTTGACGCTCTCCTCCAGATAAATCATCCGCCAAGGCTTGCGAGAATTCAGTGACACCGGTTCTTTCCATCGCTTGTTGGATAATCGACTTATCTTCTGAATTCCAACGGCCTAGCGCGCCTCTCCATGGGAAACGTCCTAAACGAACCAACTCTTCTACGGTTAAGCCAGCAGAAGCGGGGAACTTTTGCGGTAGATAAGCAATTTTTTTCGCTAAATCTTTGCTTTTGAATGAAGAGAGGGAAGCGCCGTCTAGTTCCACGCTGCCGTGATCCGGCGACATCTGCCCTGAGAGTAAATTAACGAGTGTAGATTTACCCGAACCATTATGGCCAAGAACGACTGTCAGTTCATTGGTCGGAATCGCGAGGTCTTCGATTGAGAGAATGGTTCGTTCATCACGAATAACTTTGATGTTTGAAAGCTGAAACATGTCAGTCCTGTAATTAGGTCAGTAGCGAAGCTCAATGGAGAAGGCTCGTCGTATTGAACTTTAATAGGTGTAGTAGCTGTAATAAATGGCGTGACTAAGCGATTTTTTTGTTGTCTGGATGCCTAGGGCAATTATCACAGTACTTTCTTGAATCGCACTTATAAACCAGGCAGCAGCTGATTCTGATCAGTTTTAACATCCCCGAACTAGAGTCCACTTTAAGGCTGTCTAAATGATTTTCAGACAACTGGCATGCTTCTAACCAAAGCTTAGCTTGCGCAATAATGTAATCGTTGGTCAGGCTTGGTTCGTGTTGCTGAAGTTTTATCAAACTGCCTAACAATAGATCGGCCAATAAATGATTGGTAAATCCTGGGCGAATACGTGTCCATTCACTGATCTGGCTTCGATAAAACTCAGTCAGTGCAAGAATGGCTTCACCAGCATCGGGAATCAGCTCTTCTGGTGAACCATGTTGATGATCACCATTAAAGAAGCGGTAGCCAGTAATGAACTCTTTGTATCTAAATTGACCGATATTCTTGATGTCGGGCAATGAATGAAGCCCATAGATAGAAATGAAAGTCACATAGATAGGCTGCCAACACACGAGATCCCAGGTTCGCGTTAACCAATACGCTTTGCCTGCTTCTGGGTGGCTTTGCGAAAGACCATCGTAAACTCGTTTGAGCTCTTTATGGCTATTCTCATTTGTTACCGCAATGCTCTTGTTATTAAGTGCACCAAAGCTTCCGCTTAAATAAGGGGTCACTTGTTTTGAGTAAGCGAAGATTTTTTGATGTAGAGACGGGGCTTTCCGACGAGTTATAATATTGTGCAGTTGGGGAAGCATCTTAAATCAATAAATGAGAATCAGTTGCGTTATCATAACGAACATAGTCGAGGATAACCATACAAAATGGAGCATCTACTCGGTGCTTTTTACGTTTTTGAAATTTATAAAGTTTGGGTGGGCTGTCCTTTTTTCAGTGATTAAAGCCACTTTAAGTGATAAAAGTATTGTTGAACCCAACACGCCCTAGTCAAAAATAGAGAAGATGAAAGCTTGAATATGAACACACCTGCATTTGACCGTATCAGCCGCGTTCTGGCTTATATCCATGCGAATCTTAGCTCTGCGTTATCGCTAGAAGATTTAGCGACGCAAAGCTGTTGGTCTCGTTGGCAGCTGCAAAGAGTGTTTCAAGCCGAAACCGGGCTTACCGTGGCGAACTATGTGAGAGAGTTAAAGTTAAGTCAGGCTGCCGAAGAGCTGCTTGATGGAAAAGATCGTGTTATCGATATTGCGCTTGGTCTCGGATTCAATTCAGAAATAAGCTTTAGCCGTTCGTTTAAGCAAATGTTTGGGGTAAGCCCAAGTCAGTATAGAAAAGCAGGCAAAAGAGTAGGGTTAAAAAAGCCGATACAAGTATCAGAAACGGTGAGTAATTCAGAAAATAGGGCGTTAAGCTTTGTGGAAGTACGCATTGATGAAAGAGAGCCTTTCTTAGTGAAAGGAATGACATCAGAAATCAGTGGCTTGTTTTCACTCACGCAAGACTTCGCGCAGAAAGTCCCTCAGCTATGGTCACGTTTAGAAGGTGAGGTTGAAATCCCTGACGCCAACATGCTCCAGTTTATTGGCGTTGTTGACCTGACTCAGTCTTGTTTTGACGGAACCAATATTTACTATTGGGCGGGCGTTGAGCTTCATGACGAGATCTCCATCCCGCAACTGCCTAGTATTATCTCTGATAAGTTAGAGGTGCTGACGATTCCGAAGCAAACCTATGCTGTAGTGAAGCACCGTGGTCCTATAGAGCATCTACCCCATACTCTAAGTTGGTTCGTGCTTAATTGGCTTCCAAATTCAGGTTATCGTGGCGTTGATGGTTATGAACTTGAGATGTACCCATTTGGTTATCAAGCTCATGCTTCTGATGCGGAAATGGAGTACTGGGTTCCTATTATTAAATCGTAGTCATATTTCAGCTCTCCGACTTTCTCCCCCCTTCTCAAAAGCCTTTGTGTTACAAGGTCAAACGCTACTAGGTCAAATGTTACTAGATCAATTGTGTGTTTAATCAGCAATTGACCTAGTTTTACTCAAAATAGGCCAAGTTCTTTTTGAATTTGCACCAAATTGTTAATTATCCCTTCTCTAGATATATACAATGCAAATGAGATTTATTACTATTTACAATTAAGCATTGGTACCGAGGGAATCATGACCACTCACACTCGTTTTAAGTATTCATCATTGGCAGTCGCGTTGCTGACTGCGTTTTCAGCGCAAGTATTCGCGGAAGATACCACTACTTCGGCAGATTCGAATGTAGAAACTATCACTGTCATGGGTAAAGCCTACCGTAATACAGCAACGAAAACCGTTTTAGCGCCAGAAGAAACGCCGCAAACACTTAACGTTATCGAAAGCGAACAGATGGAACAACGTGGTGTTAAGTCTGTAATGCAAGCTCTTCGTTATGCACCAGGTGTATCAACCGAGAATAAAGGTGGTGCAGTGGTTCTTAGTGATTGGGTTAAAATTCGCGGTTTTGACTCTACGAATAACTATTATGACGGAATGATGTTGCCAATCCTTCCTGGATGGAACGTACAACCTCAGATTGATCCTATTGCGATGGAGCGTTTGGAAATATTTAAAGGTCCAACATCGGTTCTTTACGGGTCAATGCCACCAGGAGGCATGGTTAATATCATTGCAAAAGCGCCTAAGTTCGAAGAGTCGACGAAAGTTGGCTTAGCAACGGGTTTAGATAACTTAGTTGAAGCTTCAATTGATACAACGGGTGCTTTGAGTGACAACGTTGCTTATCGCTTGGTTGCTCTGGGTCGTAAGAAAGATACGCAAGTAGACGGCGTTGAGGAAGAGCGCTATGTGATTGCGCCATCAATCGATTGGTATGTGTCTGATAAAACCTTTATTAACTTCAATCTTTATTATCAGAATGACCCTGCACTAGGTCAGAACGTGACACTTCCATTAGCGGCGATTGAATCAGGAAAAGTCTCACCTTCGACATTTGCCGGGGATGTTAATTACAACACCATCAAACGTGATTTCTTGATTACTGGTTATAAATTTAACCATGATTTCAACTCAAATTGGGCATTTCTTCAGAATTTCCGTTATATGAAAACTGACTTTTATCAAGAAAGTACTAGCAGTGGCAATTTTGATGCTTCAACTGGCTCATTAGCTCGTTCGGCATATAGCACCGATGAAAGTTCTACGGGTATTAGTGTTGATAACCAACTATCGGGCTTAGTGTCGACTGGCTCATTGGATCACTATTTACTTTTTGGTGTGGATTATCGAAACACAGAGGGTGATGTAGCCTACGACGCTTTCGCAGGTGTTGATAGCATCAACCTTTACAATCCAAATAACAATAAGCTGAATCCGAATGATTTTACAAAAACGTATTATCAAAATAACGACATTGAAGTGAGTCAGCTTGGTTTCTATTTCCAAGACCAGATGTTGATTGATAATTGGGTGTTCATTGCTGGTGGTCGTTTTGACAAAGTCGAAACAACGACAAAAGTATCAGTATTTGGTGGTGCACCAAGTAAAACGGATACTGATGATACTAATTTCTCATACCGCTTAGGTGCTTTGTACAAATTTGATAATGGTTTATCTCCATTTGCTAACTTTGCTACCAGTTTTGAACCGAGTGTAAAGTTAGATGCTAACGGTAACAACCTAGATCCTGAAACCGGTGAACAAGTCGAGTTGGGCCTTAAGTATGACTCATATGAGAATATGATTTCAGGCTCGATGGCTCTGTTCCAAGTGAACAAAAAAAATGTGGGCGTTCGTCCTGATGGAGCTTCACCATGGACTTCAGTTGGTGAGATTCGCTCACAAGGTATTGAGTTAGAAGGACGAGCACAAGTCACTGATAACTTGGATGTGTTAGCGAACTACACATACACAGATATGGAAATTACTGAAGATAGAAACGCATCAAATATCGGACAAACACCAGTATTTGTACCAGATCATACTGCAAATGTTTGGGCTAACTATTTTGTACGTAGTGGTGCAATGAGTGGTCTTAGAGTCGGCGGTGGCGTGCGTTATGTGGGAGAAACGGTTCTAAACGATACGTCAGACAAAAATAAAGGCCAAGTACCATCATATACTTTAGTTGATTTGTCTCTAGGTTATGACTTAGGCGAGGTTAACAGCTCGCTTAAGAACGCAACAGCTAATGTCGTTGCAAATAACATATTCAATGAAGAGTATTACACTTGTTGGAATGAGAGCTATTGCTGGTACGGTCAAGAGCAAACTGTAGAATTTAATGTTAATTACGAATTCTAACTAAGTTAGGGTTATCAATTTAAAGCAGCCTTTACTGGGCTGCTTTTGTCGTTTGAATAAATATAGAATTTAGATTGAGTAGGCAACAATATGAATTTACAACGAATAGCTTCCCATGTTTCTAAAGTAAAGAGCTTGAATATAAAGCTAGTGGTAACTGTATTAGCGAGCGCTTTATCGTTTAATGCGATGGCCAATTTTCAAGTTGAAGACAGTGAGGGCGTAAAAACTCTTGAAGCTCAGCCCGTTAGAGTGGCTGCGTTAAACTGGGACATTGCTGAACAAGTGATTGAACTCGGTATCACACCAGTAGCGGTGCCTGATATTGCAGGTTATACCGATTGGGTTGTTCAACCTGCGATTCCAGAAGGCGTGGCGGACATTGGTACTCGAACTGAGCCCAATTTTTCTGCTTTGAAGAAGCTAAACCCTGATGTGATTCTCATCGCTTCACCGCAGAAAGATCTTCAGGATCGACTCTCTGAAATTGCGCCCGTGCTTTACTACCAAGCGTACAGTGAACAACACAGCAATGCAGCGGCTGCTATCGAGAACTTCAAAAAGATAGGTCAATTGCTTGGCAAAGAAGAACAAGCGAACAACAAATTGGCAGTGATGGATGAACGTATCGCTGCTCTAAAAGCTGAGTTAGACAAAGCGTATACGGGTGACAAGCCAAAAGTTACTTCTTTCCGTTTTGCGAGTACCACATCGGTGTTTATCTACGGCGATAATTCGATTCCACAATATGCACTTGAAAAGCTTGGTTTTGAAAATGCGATGGATCTTCCTGTAAGCCAGTGGGGCATCAGTCAAAAACGAATGACAGAGCTTAAGAACGTTAAGAAGGGCATTGCGCTTTATTTTGAACCTTTCCCATATCAAGACAAACTAGACCGCTCTCCAGTCTGGAAGAGCATGCCCTTTGTTCGTAATGGTCAATTTAGCCCAGTGGCAGCAAGTTGGAGCTACGGTGGTGCCATGTCGATTTTGTACAACGCGGAAGCTATGGCGCAATCGCTGTTGACCTTAGCGGAGCAGTAATGAAATCCAGTGGTTTGGTGATGGGGGCAGCGCTGTTTTTCGCTTCCCTTGTTCATTTATGGTTAGGGCAATCTGAATTTGGCCCTATTGGTGAGCTGCTCCAGCAAGTTTCACTGATCAGTGACAGCGCGACATTCAATTCAATGGTTGATGATTCATTCGAGTTGATGGCGTTAATCTATGTCAACTTGCCTCGCTTAGCCATGGCGATCTTGGTTGGCGGAATACTCGGCACCATAGGTAGCCTGTTTCAACAGCTGACGCAGAACAGAATGATGTCTCCGTTAACTTTAGGTACATCATCAGGCGCTTGGCTTGGTCTGGTTATTCTTAATGTGGTTGCACCGATGTTGGTCGCTCAGTATTCAGTTTGGTTCGCGCTGATCGGTGCGCTGCTCGCGATGGGGCTGATTGTTTCGATTGTCGGCATCAAAAACATGAGCGGTTTACCCATTGTATTGGCGGGTATGGCGGTCAACTTATTGCTAGGGGCATTTGCGACAGCGATTATTCTGCTCAACGATCAGTATGCGCAGAACTTGTTTGTTTGGGGAGCGGGCGATCTAGGGCAAAATGGTTGGGAACAAGTGCTTTGGTTGATGCCTAAACTACTGCCGATTTTGGCCATATTCTTCTTAGCTCCGCGAATTCTGACTTTGCTTTCAATCGGTACAGAAGGGGCTGCTGCGCGTGGTCTTAACATCGGCATGACCTTCTTTGTATTAATGGCGATTGGAGTTTGGTTAGTTTCTGTGTCGATTACCTCAGTGGGCGTGATCAGCTTTATTGGCTTGATTGCTCCTAATATCGCAAGGCATCTAGGCTTTCTAAAGGCAAAATCGGAACTCATAGTAAGCTGCGTGTTAGGTGCACTGTTGCTTTGTGTGACCGACAGCTTGGCGATCTTCTTAGCGCAATGGTCTTTGGATATGATTCCAACAGGAACGGCAACTGCTGTGATTGGTGCTCCTGCGTTGATTATTATTGCGAGAAAGCAAATGTCTGCTCAAGATCAGCTGTTTTTCTCGATGCCTAAAGGACCAAAGTTTATTTCACCTTTGGCTTACTTCTTGTTGGGCACAATGATCTTGGGGCTGTTGGCGTTGAGTACATTGTCTCAGCCTTCTTCTGATATGAGCTACTTTGTTATTCCAGATGCATTTGAATGGTCTATTCGTTGGCCGAGAATGTTAACCGCGATATTCGCTGGTGGCGGCTTAGCGGTGGCGGGTGTGATTTTACAAAGATTGGTCTATAACCCGCTCGCAAGCCCGGACATTCTTGGGGTTTCGGCGGGTGCAGTTTTGGCGTTGATTTTCAGTAGCCTGTTTATGGGATATTCGATTCACTCATTGAGCCCTTGGATTGCTTTCTTAGGTAGTGCGATTGCACTCTGTTTGTTGCTATTCCTTGGCAAGAAGCACCAGTTTGCGCCGTCTATCCTAATACTTACAGGTATCTCGTTGACTGCAGTGTTAGAGGCTTTAGTGCAATTCTCTTTAACGCGAGTAGGAGAAGGGAAATACACCTTATTGGCGTGGTTGGCAGGCTCTACCTATCGTGTGGAACCCGAGTCAGCAGCGATTATGGCCATAGTGATAACCGTTTGTATTGGTGTGGCTCTGCTGCTGAGTCGTTGGGTGACCTTAATTGCGACCGGACGTCAGTTCGCGAGAGCCAGAGGGTTGAATATCAATATCGCTTACGTGGCATTGTTGTGCATTGTCGCGATTTTATGTTCGGTCGTGACAACAACCATGGGACCTGTCGCGTTTGTCGGCTTGTTAGCTCCGCATATCGCTGCAATGGTGGGGGCTCGCTTGGTTCAAGAGCAGATCATCTTGTCGTTTTTAATTGGTGCTGCACTCATGCTATTTGCAGACTGGTTAGGTCAAGTGGTGGTGTTTCCGGCGCAGCTTGCGGCAGGGACGTTAGTTTCAATTATTGGTGGCAGTTACTTCATATTCTTGTTACTGAAATCTCGAAGAACATAGGTTCTGTCAAAACAGAGAGCCCTTGATTATCAAAGCTACTGGCAATCAAAGCTATTGGCAATAAAAGCTACGAATGAAAAGCAGTGAATGGAGCGAACCATCACTGCTTTTTTATTGATGTCGTTTGTGTAAGGGGGAGGTGTTAAGCAACACAGGTCTCGCTTCTTAATGTGCAAGTTTGGCATATGTTAATAAAATGTATAATCTAAAGGTCTGACCACTCATAAGGTAGCCACCATGCCAAACCTCGATCGTATCACTTGTTCCATTGATGAAAAGCAAATTGCCACCGTTGTGCTGAATAGACCCGATAAGCTCAACGCTATTGATATGGCGATGTTTGAAGGCGTCAATAATATGATCAGAGAACTCAAAAAGAATAACGAGATTCGCGCTGTGATAGTGAAAGGTAATGGTACGGATTTTTGTTCAGGGCTCGATGTTAAATCGTTATTGAACAGTAAAGTTGGAGCGATGAAGCTTTTGTTCAAATGGTTGCCGACGTTGCCAAATGCGGCTCAGTATTTTTCTATTGGTTGGCGAGAGATCCCTTGCCCTGTCATTTTTGCGATTCACGGGCGTTGTTGGGGAGGTGGGCTTCAATTAGCCAGTGGTGGCGATTTTAGAATCGCTAGCCCAGATGCGAACTTCTCGATATTGGAAGCGAAGTGGGGATTGATTCCTGACATGGGAGGCGCCATCGCATTTCGCGAGCTGATGCGTAAAGATCACACCTTAGAAATGGCAATGACGGCCAAAGTGATCGACAGCCAAGCAGCTAAGGAATATGGCTTGGTGACTAAAATCGCCGAAGATCCTTACGCTGAAGCTTATGCGTTGGCACTTGAGTGCGCGAATCGTTCGCCAGATGTCGTCGCAGCTAATAAGAAACTCTACAACAAGACTTGGTGGTCCAGTCCTGGGTTCGCCTTATTTTACGAGACTTGGTATCAAATAAAGGTAGGGCTAGGTAAGAACAGAGCAATTGCTGCTCAACGTGAAATTCATCGAGACAAGCCGCGTCCATACGTCGCTAGAAAGTTCAAATAGCGCTTGTAAAGTAATAACGGGTATTCCCATTGTTTATAGGTCTTTGCGGTAACCTTAGATCAATTTAATGTCTAAGGCTAAATGAGCAATCTGATGAACAAAACTTTTACTTACTCGCTAGCTGCCACCGCAATTTTTACAAGTTTAAATGCTTTCGCAAGTGGTCTATTTTTACAAGAAGCTGTCGTCGCCAATGCCGGTACAACTGGCGCAGGTGACGGTGTTTACTCTCGTTCAGCTGCTGCGATGTGGACCAACCCAGCAACCATGTCTCACATGGGCGAAAGCAAAACGACTATCAATACCATGGCGTTTGACCTTGAGATGAAATATCAAGACAACCAAGACTCTAGCGGTGATGGTAAAGGCCATTCAGTGTTGCCTTCATTTGGTGCTTTCCACGCGCATCAAGTAACAGACCAACTGCACCTTGGTATCGCACTTGGCGCTGTTGGTGGCTCAAGCCTTGATTACGGTAGCGATTGGGCAGGTGCTGCCCTTCTAGAAGAAATTACTCTGACCGCAATGCAAGTGAATCCATCACTGAGTTATAAGCTGAATGACCAATGGTCTGTTGGCGCAGGTATTCAATTGAGTTGGGCTGCATTACAACAGTCATCTTCTCTTTTTATAGCCAAGCAAGATACTGACTGGGCTTATGGTTATAACCTTGGTGTTATGTACACTCCAACAGAGAAGTTAAAACTGGGTGCGAGTTACCGATCGAAACTAGAGCACGAATTTAACAATGATGTGAATGTCTTTACTGGCGGTAAACGTTCATTGAATACTGGTATTGATGTACCTGAACTCGTTGATGTCAGTGCAAGCTATGCATTGAATTCTCAATTAGATTTATTGGCAAGCATCCAGTTTCATCGTTGGAGCCAATGGGACAATACTGTTTTGGATCTAGGTACCAACGAAAATGGGGACTTCCCAATTAGTCAAACTCTACAACGTGACTGGGATGATGTTTGGAAATTTGCTGTTGGTGCTGACTACCAGCTGAACTCTGACTGGCGTTTAAAGGCGGGCTTCTCTTACGAAACCTCTCCACAAGACGATCCTTCAATGCAGTGGGTTGATCTCCCTGTAGGCGAACAGTATCGCTACTCGGTAGGTGCTTCAACGTATTGGGATGATATCTTGATCGATGTGTTCTACGAATACGCGGACTTAGGTTCGGTTGAGATGAATCGTGATGGACCTAAAGGGCGCAACTTGCTCAATGGTTCTTTCGATGGCCGTATCCACTTTGTTGGCCTTAGTGCGACCTTCTAATGACATTACGTACTCTATTATTTGTTGCTGCGGCAACGCTCGGGTCGATGGGGGCTTTTGCTGAAGAGAAGCACCCTGACGACCCGACTAAAATCGTGACCAAAGCGGGCGTTGCTTATAACGAAGATTTGCAGTTCTCAGGCTCTATCGGTTTAGATGAAGCGCGAATGATCAACGCTCGTGTCAATGCGGACGGCGAAGAGTGGCGATTAGGCGGTTCATGGCTGTTGCCGATGGGTATCGTCAACTTCAACTTTAGCCGTTCAGAATACGACGACGATGCTTATAAGAACAACTACAGTATTGGCACATTTATACCACTGAGCTATTTCGATATTGAGCCGTTCGGTTGGCAAATCTTCCCAATGGCTGGTTACAGCTACAACGATGGTGAAGTAGCCGTATTCGATGATGAGAATGTGGGTTCTGATTATGTATTGATGCCGAGCTCGACACATGGTGGTTATATCGGAGCGTTTGGCTTAAAAACGATAACCGATGAATGGTCTATCATGGGCTTTGGTGGTGGTTCAATGGGTTCTGACGATTACTCTGGCTATTGGACTGGCGTTGGTGCGAGTTATAAATTGAGTGATGCTCAATCATTCAATTTCTTCACAATTTTTGCTGAGGATGATTTTGGAGAGAACAACAGTGTTGGTGCATCTTACACCTATGAGTTTAAATAGCTGTTAGCAGGCAGCAATTCGCAGGTGGATACCTCTCGTAAGAACCATTGACTTAGTCCAGATTAAATTGAACAAAGTCGCTTATTAAAACTGAGCGACTTTCTTTTATTTTATTTCCCAATCTTTTTTATCTCTTTCTGCTGCTTTCTATCTCTTTCTCATGTGAGAGTACTGCTCTCTTAATCTAGATTAAGTTTTCCTCGCCTTATTCTCTGTACTATCCGCATAAATCAACGCCCATTCAGTAATGGACAAAAGAGAGTCACTTTGTGAATAAGAAGTGGTTCTCTTTTGTCTTTTAAAATGGGCAAACATAATAAAGATTTAATGAGGATAAGACTTGAGCACTTTGTTTACAGAAACCCACATTGGCAAGATGACACTAAAGAACCGCTTCATGAGAAGTGCAACGTGGGAAAATATGGCTACCGAAGACGGGCATATGACAGATAAACTGTACGCTATCTATGAAGAGCTGGCTCAAGGTGAAGTCGGCCTGATCGTGACGGGTTACGCGAACATCGTTGAAGAAGAAAAGCCGAATGCGGGCATGATGGGTATGTATAACGACTCATTCATCGAAGAGTATCAGAAGCTGACTCAGCTGGTGCACGACAACGACTCTAAAATCGTGATGCAGTTGGCTTATGGTGGCACCAAAACCACACATGATCTTGGTGAACGAGTCATCTACGCACCAAGTGAGGTTCCAGAAAAAGGAACTCAAACACTAGGCAAAGCGATGACCAAACGCGAGATCGACTACATTGTTGATGCCTTTGCTCAAGCGTCATTAAGAGCACAGAAGTCAGGTTTTGATGGCGTTGAAATTCATGCCGCTCACACTTACCTGATTAACCAATTTCTAAGCCCTTATTACAACCAACGTGAAGATGAATACGGCGGTAGCTTAGAAAACCGCATGAGATTTTTGTTAGAGATCTATACCGCGACACGTAAGCTGGTGGGTGATGATTTCCCTATCTTAGTTAAGCTCACGGCATCCGAGTTTTTTGAAGGTGGCGTCACCTTTGAGGAAACACGTATTGTCTGTAAAAAGCTTGAACAAGTGGGTGTGGATGGCATTGTCGTGTCAGGCAATATTCATGGCAAAGCAGACACTATGATTGGCGAGTCGCACGATGGTTTTACCATTCAAGCTGAAGGCTATTTCCATGAGTATGGTCACGCGATCAGCCAAGACGTTAATATCCCGGTGATCACGGTTGGCGGCCTAACGGATTTTGATGCTATAGAAGCGATTGCAAACAACACGGGCATTGAGTGCTTCGCGCTTTCAAGACCGCTGCTTTCTGAACCCCATTTAGTTAAGCGCTGGAAGGAAGGGGATAGAAGCCCTGTTGAATGCGAACGATGCTCTAAGTGTCGTACTAAGCGCGGTAATTTTTGCGTGGTGAATAAAGACAGAAAAGTACAGCTTGCACGTATGTAGTCGCTGAGCCCAACTCCAAGCGTGAGCCGAAATTTATAGCCGAGTCTAAGTTTGAGCCTGTGTAATCGCGCAGGCTCTTGTTCATGCCGTATTCTACGAAACGAAATTTGAAACCTTAGTAATCACATCTTCCTGTCAAATGGGTGCGACTAAACAGATACACTACGCCTGTAAATTATCCAACCAAGTTATCGATAAAAACTGGACAAACTTTGAAACTACTTCCTCTTCTTAAGCAACCTCGAATCCACTGACGTCTCTTTAGTTTTAGCGACATTGCTATGATTTAAGCGTGATACTCACTATTCATCCCAGTGAACCCTGTGTTTATAGGGCGTTAGTTTGTGCACCTTGGATTTGCATCGTCGAACATTTTTGATAGTTAACGAATAAAACTAAATAGATCATTCAGAGGTAAAAATGCAAAAGAAGCATTGGTCCAAATTCGAGTTGCTGCATGAAGTCGTAACCAACCCCAATATTCATGTAAAAGGTCAACACAGTTATTACAGCGATTGCTGGGATAATGGTTTTGAACAATCGGTAGTGCGTTATTTACACGGCGACGAAGTCAGCCGCCAGTGGGAGCCTCGATGGGAAATCGACGAACTCTATATCGGTGATTATGTCTGTATTGGCGCAGAGGTCGTGATTTTAATGGGTGGCAACCATACACACAGAGTTGATTGGTTTTCACTGTATCCATTTATGGATGTTATCGACGACGCCTACATTGGCAAAGGCGATACTCACATTGAAGATGGGGTGTGGTTAGGCATGAGAGCGATGGTGATGCCCGGTGTGACGATTGGCGAAGGCGCTGTAGTTGCAGCGAATAGTGTGGTGACTAAAGACGTCGCTCCATACAGCATTGTCGGTGGTTCACCAGCTAAAGTCGTCAAATACCGCTTTGATGAGTCCGTTATTGACGAACTCATGTCATTCAAAATATACGAGTGGCCCTCAGATAAATTTGAAGCGCTGAAACCGTATTTATGTAACTCAGACTTTTCAAAGTTAAAGCAGGCGATAACGGATTACGACAATTGTTTGTAACTAGCGCTTGTAACGAGCGTTTGTAAGGAGCGTTTTTAAGGTACGGGTATAGCCATAGATTTGTGTAGAAAGATCTGTGTCATATTTATATTGAAAAACACGTTAAATCAGTTCGTTACCTTGCAATACTCAACATGGTGTACCAATCTTATTTCATAAGCATGGATAAGGATTGTGTATGCCCGCAAGTTCAATGAAAAACAAAGGGGTGGTGGGGAAAGTCCTACTGCCTTCTTTACTCATAAATCTTCTCTCTCTCGCCGTTCCGTTAACGGTTTTACAAATTTACGATCGTATTTTACCTAACCAAAGTTACGGTACTGCCACTTTGTTGTTGGCGGGTGCAGCGTTGGCTGTTGCCATGGAAGCATTGATCCGGTTTGTGCGTACTTGGCTTTTGTCAGCCGCGGCCAGCAATACCGAGAAAGCGACCTATCAAACCTTGGTTGAAAGAGTAACAACGGCTTCATCAGGCCATCTCCGCCAAATTGGTGTTGGCGGCGTGGAAGAGGGGCTTGGTTCTGTATCCAAAGTCAAAGATTGGTATTCCGGTGGTGTGATTGCAGGCTTTATTGATTTGCCTTTTGCCTTGATCTTCTTGGGCTTGGTGGCTTACATCGGCGGTGAGCTGGTGGCGATACCTTTGGCAGTTTGGCTGATTACTCTCGGAATCGTTTGGTTATCTTCTATTCGCGTTAAAAGCTTAAGTGAAGAAGCTTCCCAAGATGAGCAGGAGCGAAAAGCGTTTTTGATTTTGCTAAGCCAAACCATTCAAGGAATCAAACGTCAGGCTGTTGAGTCTCGAATCTTTAATCAGTTTAAATCCCTCAATAATGTTCGCTCTCAGTCTAAATCGAGAGAAGAAGAACAGAACGCCTTCGCCCAAGAATGTATTCAGCTTGCTGCACTAGCCACGTCAGTTTTACTCGTGATCACTGGCAGCTTGTGGGTGTTGGATGGCCAGTTAACCACTGGTGGATTGGCGGCATGTTCTATCTTATCTGGCAGAGCGGTTGCGCCTTTGAGTGCTCTGGTTGGGGTTAGAATCAAGCTTAATTCAATACACAGTGCCAATCAGGCAATAGAAAAATTGAGTGATTTATCACTATCGGACTCTTCAGATTCTGAGCAAGTTGAGAACCACTTATCTGACTTTGAGACGTTGGAAATTAAGCAAGCGACCGTTGAAAGATACGGTGAACTCTCTCATGCAGATGTCGCACTGAATAAAGGTGAGTTGGTATTGTTAGAGAGTGAGGATCGCCACACTAACAGTCATTTATTGTCGTCGATTGCAGGTATTGATGATCTAAAAGCGGGGGAGTGCTTCATTAACGGAGCTGCCGTTTCAATCGCATCGGTAACCAACATTGCAGCCTACTGTGGCGTTAAAGGACAACTGGTGTCGGGGACCATTCTTGATAACTTGTGTGGCTTTGACCCTGAGAAAACGCAAAGTGCCAGTGACTATGCTAAGCGTTTGGGTTTAACCAAGGAAATCACTCGATTACCCGATGGACTAGAGACACAAATTGGCCATACGAGTGCTTCTTTGTTGAGTATGGGTAACGTGAAAATGCTCAATATCGCGGCTCAATTGGCAAGTGATAAACCCATAATCATGTTGGAAAGGCCGGATTCTTCACTTGATTTAGACGCCCTTGGGAATCTAGCTAAGGTGTTGGAAGAAGAAGTAACGGCAGGACGCACGATACTGATGGTGAGCTACCATTCGAAGCTTCGCGAATTTGCTAATCGAATCATTACAGTGGAAAGTCGAGCTATTACGGTCGACAGCGAGAGCAATCAGGAGGCCGTCGTATGAATCGTTTAGATATTGGTAACCCTTCAGGTACGAACAACCGTGCAGATACCAGCGGTCGACAAGAGGTGATGAATCATTTAGAAACCGAGAGCCTTTCCGTTCTTAAGCAGTTGGAAGTTAATGCTAATATCCAGTTGTTCGCACATCAATGGGTCGATGAAAATGGCATTGAATCAATCGACGATATGTTTGCCTTGTTCGACAGACTTGCACTGCCTTATCGCTTGGTTGCCAACCTAGATGAAGTTGGTGAACATAAATTGGTCTTACTGGTACTTGGTGAACATGAGCTGGTCTCTGGTCATTTAGAATCCAAGCAATTTGTTGCCTTTAATGCCAATGACGACATTACCGATGTCCCTCAGTTTTGTATTGTTATCGAAGGGCCACCACTAGAGAAGGCCTCTCCTGATTGGGTTGGCGAAAGGTTACATGCGTTTCGTCCCATCATTCCTAAATTGTTGTTGGTCAGCTTTATCACTAACTTATTTGCGCTTGCTGTTCCCTTCATCACGATGTCGATTTATGACCATGTGATTGGTGGTGATGCAGGGCATGAGTTGCAAGGTATCGCCATTGGCGCGGCGTTGTTGTTTGTGATGATGGGTTGGTTGAGAACATTACGTAGCCGAGTGTTTGCTTCAGTTTCCAACCGAGTAAGTCGTGAGATTTCTCAATCCCTCGTGCAGCGTCTGCTTCGTAATAGCTATGCTCAAAATCAGCAAACAGCTTCTTCTAGTCAGCAAAACCAAGTGATGTTGTCAGAGCGTATTTCAGGTGTGCTATCGGGGCCATTAGGAAATGCGTTATTTGACTTACCATTCATTCTTATTTTTGTACTTGCGATAGGTGTTTTAGGCGGATGGTTGGTACTGGTTCCAGTCGTCTCTTTAATCCTTTATTACTTGCTAGCAAAACGCTCGATACGCTCTAGCAGCAAGCGCTCTATGCAATCGACAGTGGCAGGTACCAATCGTCAAAACATGACTAATGAGCTGTCATCCAAGCTTGCCTTTATTCGCAGTGCTGGATTCTCAGAGCACTGGATTCAACGTTTCAAAAAGGCCAATCTTCTTGCTTCAACAGTGACCTTTAATCAATCGGTTCTCCAGAGCCGGTACACCTCGATTTACTATTTCATTGGTGTGGGGTCGACACTCGCCGTGATGGGGTTAGGTATAGGACTTATTTTTGAACAAGTGATGACCCCTGGTGGTTTGATTGCTTCAATGATGTTGATATCTAAGGTGACGGGTCCTGCTCAGGTGTTGGCAAACAGTGCGATGCGTTTTAATAGTTTTAATCAATCCAAGCTGCAAGTGAACCGTATTTTGTCTCAGCCGTCTGAGCGTGAATTCAGTTACCAGCATCACCCGTTACCTGTGGTAGCGCCTAATTTGAAATTAGACCAAGTGACACTGCGCTATCCCAAACAGAGTCGCCCGGCCTTGAATGGTGTGAGTTTTGATATTGAAGCCGGTGAAATTGTCGCGATTACCGGCCCTTCTGGGAGCGGTAAATCAACATTAATTGAAGTGCTGTCTGGCTTGCAGCCTATCCAAAACGGCATGGTCGAGCTTGAAGGCGTTAACCTCGTTCAATACGACCCGCAGCTCTATCGCCACTGGTGTTTCATTCGAGCGGCATATCCTGATTTGCTTACGCTGAGTATTCGAGAGTGGCTAAACGACGGTCACAAAGTCGAAGATCAGAAAATGATCTCTGCAATTGAAATGGTGGGCGGAAAGCGTTGGTTCGAGACATTATCAGGTGGGCTCGATACTTCCATCAGCAGTATTCAGCCGGACAGCCTTTTTGACATGTTGTCTGGCAGCGTCGCGCAGATCCTCATTGACGCGAAAGCGCTGGTTTATGACTACCCAATGTTCTTAATGGATAATCCTGTGCCTGATGCTCACCCAAATGCTAAACGTATATTTGGTGAATTTGTGCAGTCGAAAAAAGGAAAAGCAACGGTGATTTACACGTCCCACGATCCGGATTTAATCAAGCTTGCCGATAAAGTGGTGGTATTAAATGAAGGTGCAGTGGTTTATGCCGGTCCATTAGAGCCGGAGCAGTCTTCGAAGCAGGAACAGCCTTCAGAGCCTCAAGCTTCTCAAGAACCGCAGTTATCTGAGCAACCGTTATCTCAAGAGCTACAGTCGTCAACTCAAGAGGCGTCTGCTCAACAAAATGCAGCCCAACAAGAACAATCAAAGTCTAAGCAAGGAGTCGCTAATGACTAAACAATCTATCGAGAAGGGCAAGCGCTACGGTGAACTTGTTGAATCACAAAATACGGCTCGTACATTGGCGCTGGCCACATGGTCGGTTGCCTTATGTGTTATTGCTTTTGCCACTTGGTCTGTCGTCACTCAAGTTGATGAAATCGCCAAAGCCAAAGGTGCTGTGATTCCAGAAGGCGAGAAGCAAGTATTACAAAGCGCGATTGGCGGGAAGTTAAAGCAAATTCTCGTTAAAGAAGGGCAGTTGGTTGAGAAAGGCCAGCCGCTTGTTGAGTTTGATGCCACTTTCCAGCGTACCGCCCTTGAAGAGCTAAAGTCTCAACAAGTGACGCTTCTAGCCAGTGTGGAACGTATGAATGCGCTGCTTGAGCAGCGTGAGCCTAACCTTGCTGAGTTTGAGGTCGATTACCCAGAGATCGTCAGCCAACAAAAAGCGCAGCTGAACGCGCAAAAAGCCCTCTACTTCCAAAAGCGTGTGGTGCTTGAGAAAGAGAGCGAGCAAATTGCAGAGCAGCTTCGTAGTGTAGAAAAGGCCTTGCCGAGTTATGAGAAAGAGTTAAATGCGACTAAGCAAGAGTTGAACATACTAGAAAAGGGTTATAAATCGGGCAACATTTCACGCTTACGTGTGCTTGAAATGCGACAAAAATTGGCCAGTATCGAACAGAAAATCGAAGAAGCTCGTGGTAAGAAGTCGGTATTGATTAGACAAGCTGACAGTAATGACCAAAAAATCATACAGCTTTTGGCGGAAGCGAAAGCTAAAGTGAGCGATGATCGTTCTAAAGCCGTCTCTGACTTGTCAGCCCTGAACGCCAGAGTACGTTCAAGCCAAGCGAAACTGACCAACACCATGTTAGTGTCGCCGCTACAAGGTTTGGTGCAAAGCCTGCCAAGTACACAGAACGGAGGTGTTATTCAGCCGGGAGGGACAGTGGTTGAAATTGTTCCTGTTGGTGGGAAAGCAGACTTTAAAGCGCGTTTGTCGCCAAGAGATATTGGTTTTGTGAGTGTAGGGCAGCCGACTCGTATCAAGATTGATGCGTTTGATTACAGCCGCTTTGGGGCGCTAAAAGGGGCGGTGGAGAGTATTTCACCGACCACAAGTCAAAGTGAACGCGGTGAAATCTATTATGAAGTCGTCGTCTCTGTGGATGTTCCTTATTTCCGTGATAATCCGGAGAGCTTTTCTATCTTGCCAGGTATGACGGGCGAGGTAGATATTACAACCGGTGAGAAGTCCGTTTTCCAATACCTGTGGAAGCCAATTTACACGAACGTGAGCGTCGCATTTGGTGAAAGGTAGCTACGTTAACTAGTCGATGAGAGTATACGAATAAGAAAATAGAAAAGTATAAAAGGGAGCACATCATGTGCTCCCTTTTTGATTGTCGTTTTTTCAAGTTTGTATGTTCTTTAGAGAGAAACAATCGGGAGCAATTAATGCTCCCGATTGTGTTTGCCTAGAGTTTAAGTGGTAAGTTACTAGCACTAGGCACTAGGCACTAAGCATTAGGCACCTTACACTTGAAGTTATGAGTTAGGATCTATGTCCGGTAACCCATCGATATCGTTGTGGTGGTGATCATCATCTTGGTTATGGTTGATGTTCGCGTCATGGTGTTCCAACGCGTCTGACATATCCAAGTGCGCTTGGTCATGTGTTGTTGTATCTTGTTGGTCGACTTGTGCAAGTACGATATCCATATCCGCAGGTTGATCGTGAACCGTTGTCGATGTCGCATCGGGTTTTATGCCCAATGCATCCAGATAAGCGGCTGCACCATGTTGGCTGGTTTTCTGATCGGGTTCTTGATGGGTCTGCTGGGTTAAATCCAGATTACTATCATCGCTTAGAGTGACCGTAAAGTCGGCTTGCGAAGCCATGTCTGGCTCGTCATGTTGAACAGGAGGCGGTGGCGGTGGAGCAGGGTGCGATGTATGGACTAAAGGAGTGATTGTCATATCAACCACTTCAGTTCCAACTGTCAGCTTTCCACTATTTCCTGGCCCATGACTGAGTATCTGGATGTTCACATGGGCGACCACTTCATCTTGATTTGACCCTTGCAATGCTACTTCAAATTTATCTTCATGTTGACCGATACCTGAAGCGCTGCCATGTGGGCCCGTGTGAACTTGGGCTTGCTCTTGATAATGTAAATGACCGGTCTGAGGATCAATAGTTAATGTCCCGTATTGGCCATGATGACTAGTGACGTACTGTCCGTTAGGTAAATGGATTCGCCAACCGCTTTGTGCTGTTGGTACCGGAGTTAACGATGGTAATAGTGGTGGAACCCCAAGCGTGCCAGATACTTGGTGGCTTCCCGATGGTGGTCTGACAATGATAGGTTCAGGAATAGCGCTTGCAGCGAAACCTTGGCTACCTGCGGTATTACCGTGTTCGTCAGTCATTGTTGCTTGTACATTAGAACCGGGATGAACTTCAATTTGTATTCCATGCTGCAGAGTATGAGCATCTAATACATGATCTTGTCCGTTAACGACAAGATGCTCTCCGATTTTGGCATCACCAGGAGGCGTAACGGTTGCAGTGATCGTGTTTGCTTGTCCTCGGGCGATTTCAGCTTTGCTGTATAAGTTGTCTGCCCCTGCGTTTTCAAAGGTAATCGTAGGAACGCTAACCTGTGTATCGACTTGGTAAGTAACATCTGCAGTGGCATGAGCGCTATTACCTGCGCTATCTGTTACCGCTACTGATGTCTCTATTTTTTGGTCAGCATCGGCAATGAGCTCACTGCCAGGTACGGCAATTGAATAGTGTCCTTTTGCATCGACCACGCCAGTATGCTGTGTCCCATTTACATCTAAAGTCACAATGTCACCTGCATTAAAATCGCCAGAAACGGATCCGGTGATGTCAATGGAGCTACTGGATTCTTGAGCATTAATCACATTGTCGGCGGTAATCGGGTCTGTTTGAATACCGACGTGTACTTGTGTATCTATATGGACGGAAAGAAGCGAAGAGGTAGCCGGTAGCACTGACGAAGGAGCCAACGCTTTGGCGGATAGATTATGATCGCCTTCCGATAAGCTGCTTACGGCAACACTATATTGGCCAGAGGCATCAGACACCGCGTGTCCAACGGGTGTGGAACCATCGTAAATAGTGACTTTCGAGAATGGAATATCAGTGTGTCCGGTAATCGTTGGCGTAGTGTCGTTGGTAAGGTTGTCAGTGTTCGACGAACCCGAGTCACTCGTTGATGCCAAATTCAATGTCACCGAGTTTGTTGGCGCTACGTTGGTGATCATTAGCAAGGTTGGTAGTGTCGTTGTAACCGTAGGTTGTTGAGGCACTGTGGTTGATATTACTAGGCCACCCGTTGGTGACATGGTGACATGTCCCGAGGCATCAAAGGTGATGAATTTCGAATCTTCAGTATGGCCGTCACTGACTTTTACTTCGAATACATCGACACCATGATAGGAGTTGGTGGCAGAGTTATAACTCATTCCTGTGATAGACGTATTTGGTGTGTAGATGTAGTCACCAGTGTCTGGGTCGACCGACAATGAACCGAATTGACCTGTTGAACTGACAATAGAGAAGGTATGAGTGTCATTAACGTCTACATCTGTCTCTGTTAATGTACCTGCTGTTGATGATGTTTGGTTAACGCCGAGAATCGGTGCGTCGTTGGTTCCGGTAATAGTGACCACGATGTCATGGTGCGTACCATCTGCAGATTGAACCGTAATGGTTTCAGTGTCTGTCTGACCTTGAGCAAGCTGTTGAACGACAGGGTGTTTGTTGTCAAGGTCGTAAGTCCAGTGACCATTACTATCAATGTGTGCATGCCCATAACCTTTACTTCCTACTATCCCAGCACCACCTTGAACGGCAATAAAGCCTGTAGTTCCATCTGGATCGCTAGATGTCAACGTACCTGACGCTTGAAGTGTTATGTCTTCTTGAACAACTCCTGTGGAATCTCCACCGAATGTTGCGGGGTCGGCGACATTAGCAATGTTAATGAATATAGATCCTTCTTTTGAATCAACGTGACCATCGTTTGCTGTAAATTGCACTGCACCTAACCCGCTGACACCAGAACTAAAATAGTTGTGAGTTGGGGTGAAGATGAGTGATGAAACGTCGGAGGCGCTGACATCATCGCCAACATTCACAGTTACGCCATTCAGAGTTAGCACGCCATGGGCGACATTGGTAATCGTGAGATGGTTTAACGCATCGCCATCAATATCAGAGTATTTAAAGTCAGCAGTGGTGAACGCATGAGGTTTATCTTCTAAAGAACTAATAAAACTCGATCCAACGATAGGTGCATCATTGACGGCATTAACATCCACTATCATCGTTGCACTTGCTGAATCTTGATGGCCATCATTTGCAGTAAATGTAAATTGCGCATAGTTTGCACCGTTTTCATTACTGATTGGCGTAAAGGTTAAATGACCTGCGTCTAAGTCTGCCTTACTGATTTGCTGGTTGGCGGTTACGGCATTACCGTTTAAGAGTAATAATCCATGACTCGGTATGCTGCTAATAGTCACGAACTGCAGGGCGTCACCATCTTGATCACTGTAACCAAATTCACTGGTTGTAAAGGTTCTGGTGATGTCTTCATTTGTAGAAACGGTTTGCGCTGTAACCGTTGGCGCATGTTGCAGGGGAGGGGTGACTTCAATAGAGAGAGAATTTTGAGAAGAGTCTCCTATTGGGTTACCGCCATCATCGCCGACGCGATAAACCATACTTGGCACTTTACCTGTAAAGCCAGCTTCCGGGGTGAAGGTATAATGACCATTCGCTTCGATCGCGAGTGTACCGATACCGGCCATAGTATGTGGTTGCCCCGGCCTTACCGCGACATAACCTGACACCGGGTCTTTTATTTGAATATCTTGCAACACCAGATGTGCGTTGGAATCGGTGTCTGTTGCTGCACCGCTCAATCCTTGATCCGTCCCAGAGCCAGTAAGTAGATTCCCTTCAACTGGACCACTATGTTGAACACCAGAATCACTGAGGCTGTGTAGAACAGGATCATCGGTGGTCCCATTAATCGTGACGGTTATTGAATGCTTGGTACCATCTTTTGATGTGACTTCAATGCTATCTGTGAGTGTTTGTCCATTGTCTAAGTCTTGAATCTGCGTACTCTTGTTGTCTGCTTTATAAACCCATGTCCCAGTACTAGTGATGTCGAAATGACCGTAGGTTCCATCCAGAGATATTTTCGGTTGCCCCTTAAGATATCTAATGCAGCTTCGCCATGACCATCAGCGTCAGATACAATCAGGTGCCCATGACAAGAAAGGGCATCTGGAATAGTTGCTGACCCCGTGATATGCGCGTTGTGGTGAATGTTTGTATCTTCTTTTATGCTGCTGGAGTCACCGGCAAATGTGGCGACATCATTAACAGCAGCAAGAGACGTGTTTGCGCCTGTATGAGTCGTTCCACCATGAGCATCTGTCACGTCATAAGTGAAGTGCACTTGGCCGTTGTAGTCTTTGGTTGGAGTAAAGGTATAAGTACCATCTTTGTTATCGACAACAGACCCGTGATCGACTAACAGATTCTCAATGGAAAGCTTACCTGCGTCATTGGCATCCACGTCGACAGTATTGGCTAATAAATCAGCTTTGGTGAAAGTAAGAGCTGTATCTTCTGTGCCTGTGGAAAGTGTTACTTCAGAACTGATATAAGGTCTATCATTATCACCATGAATGGTAATGACTATGTCTTGCGCAGTACCATCTTTAGAATAAATGGTAATCGTATCTGTTAATTCTTGCCCATCGCCTAATTGATCGATCTTTGTGGCTACGTTTTGTTGGTTACTACCAACGGTAACCTTATAATGCCAATTACCATCGGCATTTAGTATTAATTGACCATAAGTGCCATGGTAGGAGTAGCCTATGCCTTTTGTATCAAATTGTGCTTCGCCAGTGTCTGGGTCAATAATCTCTAACTTGCCATCAGTATATAAAGGGTCATTGGTTAATTTAGCCATCCCAAGCTGTGCGTAGTTTGGTGACCGATCATGATAGGTACCATGCCCTTCATCGACATCGCCAGTTGTCGTTCCAGTGATTACTGCTGTGTCACCAACCGCATCAATATGAAGAGTGTTAGTAGCCTCTTGTGAGTCATCATGCCCATCGTTAACAGTATATTTAAACTGAACATCGCCATTAAAATCTTGCGCAGGAACGAACTGAAGTTTACTGATGTCAGCTGTAGGGATGTGTTGCCCCGCTGTAACATCGTGTCCATCAAGCACAAATTTACCTTGGGTTGCTGGTGGTAGATCTGTGATTGCAACTGAATGTAGCGTATCGCCACTATCAACATCCGTAAATCCAAACTGACTCGCTTGCATTTGATAATGCGTGTCTTCAGTGCCGTTACTTAGCGCAACTTGGGTAACGGTTGGTGCGTCATTGGTGCCAACAACGTCTATGTGCAACTCGTATGTCGTTCCATCATAACTATGAACACGGTAGACAACGGTTTCAGTTTGTCCTTGAGCAAGGTGTTGCAAATTGGCATTATTAACGCTGTACCCCCAATTGCCCATGCTATCAATACGTAACATGCCACCAAACGGATCGTGAACTGCTGTTTCACCAAACTGGCTGTATTGGAATTTATTCTCCCCGCTATCTGGATCCACAACTTGTAGTCTTCCATTCGCGAGCTCAGTTGTAACCCCTGCATTGTGGCTGCTGTGTGAACCATCTTCAGTGACGTGGTCAGTTGTCACTTCTGAAATGATGGCGCCGTCTGGGGTAGCCGTGAGTGTGGTAGACGCCCCCGTATGAGTCGTTCCGCCATGCGCATCTGTGACGTCATAGCTAAAATGAACTTGGCCGTTATAGTCTTTGGTTGGGGTAAAAGTGTATGTTCCGTCTTGATTATCTTGAATAGAACCATGATCAGCGTGAAGATTCGCAACGGTGAGTTTGCCTAGGTCGTTGCTATCCACGTCTATAGTGTTTGCTAAGAGTTCGGTGGCCGTGATGGTTTGCGCGAGGTCTTCTTTACCGCTGTTGAGCTGCACTTCTGAAGAGCAGTATGGACGGTCGTTGTCGCCATGAATGGTGATAACAATATCATGAGTAGTACCGTCTTTACTTTGTATCGTTATCGTATCAGTGAGTGTCTCATTTGCACCAAGTTGATCAATCGTCGATCCTACATTTGTTGTTAATCCACCATTTACATCAGCAGTGCCGGTCGCAACACCATAAAACCATTTACCATCTGTATTAAGAATCAAATGGCCATATTTTCCATGATAGGTATAACCAATACCTTTAGAATCAAAACTATTCTCGCCGGTATCTGGATCGATGATTGTTAGTTGCCCCTCAACATGAATCATACTATTAGTTAAATGCGCCATACCTGACTGGGCAAAGTCTGGCGACATATCAGGGTTTCTGTTTTCATAAACATCGCCAGTATCCACACCTGATATAACGGCTTTATCTCCCACCGCATCAATATGAAGTGTGTTGGTAGCCTCTGCAGAGTCGGTATGCCCATCGTTAACAGTATATTTAAACTGAACATCGCCATTAAAATCTTGCGCAGGAACGAACTGAAGCTTACTGATGTCAGCTGTAGGGATGTGTTGTCCCGTTGTAACATCGTGTCCATCAAGCACAAACTTACCTTGTGTTACTGATGGTAGATCTGTGATTGCTATGGAATGTAACGTATCGCCTGTGTCGATATCACTGAATCCAAACTGACTAGATTGCATTTGGTAATGTGTATCTTCAGTGCCATGTGCAAGTGTCGTCGCAGTTATGGTCGGTTGATCATTGGTGCCTGTCACCGTTATTGTTATATCGTGAGCAGTGTGGTCTGCAGAATAAACACGATATACAACTTTTTCTACTTCACCTTCAGCTAATGATTGCAAGCGACTATTGGCTACTTCATATCCCCAAGCGCCACTTGGTGTAATGCGTAAAAAACCACCAAAGGGATCGTGAATCGCCTGTTCTCCTAATAACAGATTGACCTGAAAATGGTCTTGCCCTGCATCAGGATCTGTCACACTCAGCAAACCCGATGCAACGACAGGCTGTAATGAACTGTGACCCACATTATGATCTTCAATAATCGTTCCGGTATCACTACCGCTTATAACCGCTTTATCAGCAACTGCACTTAAACTGCTGGTAGCTCCAGTATGAGTGACACCGCCATGTGCATCTTTGACATCATAGGTGAAATGAACTTTACCGTTATAGTCTTTTTCTGGTGTGAAAGTGTATGTACCATTTTGGTTATCTAAAATCGAGCCGTGATCTGGATGAAGGTTTGCTACTGTAAGCAGTCCAGAGTCATTTTTATCGACATCTATTGAATTTTGTAACAGTTGTGCAGCTGTAATGGTTTGTCTCGTATCTTCAGTACCTGCGTTGAGTTGTACTTCTGAAGAGCAATAAGGCCTGTCGTTACTACCATTGATAGTGATGACTATATTATGTGGTGTTCCATCTTTTGTGTGAACGGTGATAGTGTCTGTGAGTGTTTCACCCTCACCTAATTTATCGATAGCGGAGCCTCTGGTTGTGGGCCTTCCACCAATGTGACTGAGACTTCCAGCATCGGCATAGTAATCCCAATCTCCATTTGGATTTAAAATTAAGTCACCATATGTACCGTGATAGTTATACCCCACATTATTATCAGCAAAGCCAGACTGACCAGAGTCAGGATCAATCACAGATAAGTGTCCATTAGCGTTTAGTGTACTAACTCGAAGTGTCGCCATACCCGATTGAGCATGATCTGGTGACATATTATCTCCAGCCGCTTTCTCAGTGACACTTGCAGTATCTACTCCACCTACCACAGCATTATCATTAGTGCCGTTCACTTTAATGGTGACTTGATGAGGTGTGCCATCGGCTGAATGAACGGTAATGGTATCAGTAGCGGTTGCGCCATTACCTAACGCTTGAACTGCTGGGTTAGTGTTATCTAAGTCGTAGGTCCAAGCGCCATTATCTGTTAGATGTAATGTACCTAAGGAGCCTTGGATATCAGTATTAGCAAAGTGTGCTTCACCGCTATCGGTATCAGTAATGGTTAATGTGCCAGTAGTTTGTAGTTGTGTCTCTTCTGTTACTGCGCCAGCACTTGTACCGCCAATTACAGCCGTATCATTGGTGCCATTTACTGTGATAGTCACTTGATGTGGCGTGCCATCAGCAGAATGAACAGTGATGGTATCGGTAGCGGTTGCTCCTTTGCCTAGCGCTTGAACGTTAGGGTTTGTATTGTCAAGAGCGTACGTCCAAGAACCAGAATCTGTCAGGTGCAGCGTCCCCATGTTGCCTACGATATCTGTGTTGGAGAAGTGTGCTTCGCCGGTATCTACGTCAGTGACAGTCAACGTACCAGAGGTTTGAAGTTGAGATTCTTCAGTCACTGCACCAGAGTTTGTACCGCCAAAGATGGCCTTGTCGTTAGTGCCATTAACCGTAATAGTAATTTGATGTGGTGTGCCGTCAGCAGAATGAACAGTAATGGTATCGGTAGCGGTTGTTCCTTTACCTAACGCTTGAACGGTTGGGTTGGTGTTATCTAAGTCGTAAGTCCATGTCCCCGAATTAGTGAGGTGTAAGGTGCCTAAAGTCCCAGCAATATCGGTATTGGAGAAGTGTGCTTGACCGGCATCAACATCAGTCACAGTCAGTGAGCCAGAGGTTTGAAGTTGAGATTCTTCGGTGACCGCGCCGGCACTTGTTCCGCTTATCACGGCTTTGTCATTGGTACCATTAATAGTGATTTTGATGGTCGAAGGTGTGCCATCAACAGACGATACAGTAAAGGTTTCTTCGACTTTGTCGCCAACGTTTAGTTGATTAAACGCGCTGTTGGCAGTGAATACCCAGTGGCCTGTGGCATCAATGGTGAGGTCGCCATTGGTGCCAGCAATGGAATCCGGAGTAAACGTGTTGTCTGGGTTGTCCACATCGGTGCTGGTTAGGGTTCCTGAGGTAGTTACTGCTTTGTCAGTCTCATCGATGGCAACGGTCGCGCTACTGACAGTTGCGGTGTCGTTAGTACCGTTAATTGTCACCTTGATAGTGGACGGTGTGCCATCAACAGACGACACCGTGAAGGTTTCTTCGACCTTATCGCCGACGTTTAATTGGTTAAACGCACCGTTCGCGGTGAACGCCCAATGACCATTAGCATCGATAGTCAGGTCACCGTTGGTGCCTGAAATAGAATCCGGCGTAAACGCATTGTCTGGGTTATCCACGTCAGTACTGGTTAGTGTGCCTGAGGTGGTTACCGCTTTGTCGGTTTCATAGATGGCAACGGTCGCACTGCTGACAGTAGCTGCGTCATTAGTGCCATTTACTGTGATAGTCACTTGATGCGGCGTGCCATCAGCAGAATGAACGGTGATGGTATCAGTAGCTGTCGAGCCCTTACCTAATGCTTGAACGGTCGGGTTAGTGTTATCAAGATCGTACGTCCAAGAACCAGTATCGGTCAGATGAAGCGTACCAAACGAGCCTGCAATATCGGTACTTCCTGTGGATGAAGTAGCGAAGTGCGCTTCACCGGTATCCACATCCGTAACAGTCAGTATGCCCGAGGTCTGAAGTTGGGACTCTTCGGTTACCGCGCCGGCACTGGTTCCACTTATCACGGCTTTATCATTGGTGCCGTTAACGGTAATTGCAATTTGATGAGGAGTGCCGTCGGCGGAGTGGATGGTTATGATGTCTGTTGTCGCAGAGCCTTGACCAAGAGCCTGAACTTGTGGATTTTTATTATCTAGATCGTAGGTCCAATCGCCATTGTCTTTAAGGTGTAAAGTACCCAGTGTCCCCTTGAGGTCGGAATTAGAAAAATGCGCCTCTTTTGAGTCGATATCGGTGATGTTGAGTTGGCCTGAAACCGTTAGGTCTTTATCTTCAGTAACTTGGCTTGAGCCATTACTTGTCCCGATAGCGAAAAACGAACTTGGTGAATTTGCTGTACTACTCGTGATTACCGCATGGTCGTTGGTGCCATTAATCGTAACCGTAACTTGATGTGCTGTGCCATCGGCAGAGTGAACAGTGACGATGTCTGTCGCAGTTGAACCTTGGCCAAGTCTTTGAACTACTGGGTTATTGTTGTCTAAATTGTATGTCCACGCACCGTCTTTGGTGATGCTTAGCGTACCGAAATTGCTAGTTACTTGTGATGCCTGGAAATGATCTTCTCCAAGATCTGAATCTGTTACCGAAAGCTGCCCTTGAACTTGTGTCGTTAAATCTTCAGTTAACGTGCCAGCATCCACACCCGTAATTACGGCATTGTCGTCGTTTCCGCCAATCGTCATATCGATCGTTTGCGGTGTGCCATCTTTGGTGTGAATTGTGAAGCTTTCGTGTAATGAGGTGGCTGCGGTTAACGCTTGAACATTCGAAAGAGAGTTATCAACTTGATACTGCCAATGCCCATCTGCGTCGATGGTTAATGAACCATATTTACCTGAGATAACTTCCGGTGTAACCGAACTTTCATTTTGGTCAGGGTCTATGACATCGATTTTGCCGTTCGCATGTAACAAGCCTTGTGAATCAATATTGTGATCTTCTGTGACAACGCCAGTTAAGTCTCCAGAAATACTTGGCGTGTCTTGCTTACCTGTTACTGGTATCTGGACAATGATGCTCGAGCCATTAGATAGATGTAACGCAAAATGGTCAGTACCTGGTTGGTGCTGATTTAACAGGATGTACTGAGGAGAATTTGGATTCAATACGAATGTGTATTGACCATTTGCATCAACATGAAGCTCTCCGTACGTACCTTTTATGACTTCTGGCATAAAGGTGACGGGTAAAGCGGGCGTCGTAGGCGCATTCGAATGAGTCGGCTGACCGTTACTTCCTGAGGAGATAGTCGGCATCGATACCGAAGGAATGTAATGGACTTGCGGGTGAGAAAGCGTCGATAAATGATGAGAAGGAACCAAGTGAGAGCTCGAACCATGGGCGGCATGACTTGCACTTAAGGTTGAGTTTACGTCGTTGTCACTCGTCTGAGCTTCTTGGAGAGCAACCGCTGATGAGTCCGCCTTGTTATGGTCATCGGTGACATCTTTTTCGGTCACGTTATTTGCGGTTACTTGATCTGCTGCGTCGCTGGAATTGTCTATACTTTCTGCAGCAGCGTGTTTAGCCAATGATGGCAAAATCATCATGAGTGACTGAAAAAGTGGGATATTCACTTTTAGATGTGAATGCAGTCTGCGCTTCTTTTTTTGTGTTGGTTTCTTTTGCTCTAGCTCGTTACTTTTCTTATTTTTGATTTCTGTATTTTTCTTGTTTGTTTCGACGTTTTTTTTGTTAGCCATTTTTATCATCCGTGAATCGTGGTTGCACTATCTTAAGTAAAATACACAGATAGAGGTTTCGCTAGCTAATTGGATAATTTTTAAAGAAAAAACTGCAAAGTCGAAGAATTATCTCATTTTGATGAAAGAGAGGATGAATACTTTTTCAACGGTCAGGTAAATATCGGCACAATGGCATTGACCTTACCCTAAGGGGAACGTTTATAGTTGCGTTGTAAATTCAAAGGTAAACTATGACAAACACATTCCGAAAAACTTGGATTATTGTTTTCAGCATCATTGCGATGTTGATGTCTAGCTATGCCTCAAGCTCCTCAGCCTTGATGACTGAAGTAATGATGATGGAAATGGGGTCGAGCAAGTCGGCTTGTTACCACAGCGATACTTCGGTTAATGATTCAATGGCAGGGTGTCATGTGATGAGTGAAGAAGTACACGCTGAAGACTCTAACATGAGTGCCCATGCTTTGATGGCTCAATTCGATATGTCTTCAATGAGCGAAGACGGCAGTCCGATGATGGGTAACCATTGTTCGAGTGCCGATTGCTGTGCCTCAATGTGTTCTGCAAGTCCCTATCCAATCCAGGCTGTTCAAGCCGTTGATCAACTTTCCTTTTCATTAGCTCGTTTTCAATCGGTCACGATTGGCCAGAAAGTCGCACGCGCTCAATCTTTGCTACGCCCACCTTCCGCATAAATCTATATCTAAAAATACAGCTCTATCAGTAAGATAAATCTGATAAGCCATTCTTTTTTATGCGCTAATTAGCGCTAGATATGGACATTCATTGTGAATATGAAACCAACAACCTCTGTGTTTGTCATGAACACGAGCTTAGTGGTTGCTGCTGCCTTGCCTATAGCCTTGTTTTCAAGTGCTACGCTCGCGGCTACCACGGCGTCAGCTTCAAATGCTCAACACATTTCAGCACATGACCAATCAAGCTCGACGCAGCAACTCAATACACTGATTGAGATTGCTTTAAGCGAAGATGGAAATCGCAAACAGTACTTTGCCCAGTCTCAAGCGATGCGAGAAACGGGCATTGCCAGCTCGACCTTAATGGACCCGAAATTGAAAGTTGGATTTGGGGGGTTGCCTGTCGATAGCTTTCAATTCGACGAAGATCCGATGACCAATATATCGGTAGGGCTGATGCAGCAGTTTGAGCGTGGCGATACGCTTAACCTCCAACAGAAAAAGGCAGGCCAACAGGCAGATGCTTTAGCTTTGCAGGTACAAGCAAGAGAATTGACGGTTGCAAATAGCATGACGCAGCTTTGGCTTGAGTTAGGTTATCAGCAAAAGGCTGAGTCGGTGATTCGTCAAAATCGTCGTTTGTTGGTTGAGCTTGAAAACTATGTACAAACCAATTACTCGATTGGTAAAAGTGAAGCGCAAGATCTGCTTAATGCTCAGCTTCAAGTGAGCAAGCTTGATGAGAAACTACAGGCAAACCAGCAGGTTCAGCGCCGTTTAATCTCTCAGCTTTCTGAATGGTTGGGTTCTGATTGGCTAGGCTCTCAGGTTCTTGATTCTCAGGGAACACTGAGTGCAACTAACCAAATCGATTGGTCGTTGTTGGAAAGCAAATTAGCGACCAATATCGATTCAACTAAGCACTACCAGCTACTGACTGACCATCCTTTGGTTAAGATCTCCGATGTCAGTATTTCCTCCAATCAAACTCAGGTTGAGTTAGCCGAGCAGGCTTATACCCCGCAGTTTGGGGTGGAAGTGATGTATGCACACCGTCAAGCCAATAACATGGCGGGTGAACCAGCTTCTGATCTTGTGAGTGCTTATCTGACAGTCGACATCCCGCTGTTTACAGGGAGCCGACAAGATAAAAACTTATCGGCTGCTCAGTATCAAGTTGGTGCGGCTAAATCTCAAAAAGACACCTTACTTTCCCAAATGAACGCGCAAGTGAACGCATTGCTGGTGGACAGATCAAATCTGATCCAGCGATTAGATCGCTATCAAACGTCCTTGCTTCCTCAAACCGCAGCACGAATCAGCGCGGTTGAGAGGGGCTATCAAAACAATACCGCTCAGTTTAACGATGTCATTTTAGCAACGACCGATGAGCTGGCGCTTAAGTTAGAGCAACAACGTTTGATCACCGATCTCAACATCGTTAACAGCAAACTGGCGGCGTTAGTCAGTGGCTTTGAATACCAAGTAAACCAACCACAACTCAACTCAAGCGCAACTAAACACACAGCCAATCAATAAGGGAATAGACAATGAGTACAGTAAAAGTAGCAACAATCGCTTTATTGGTCGGTGGTGCATTGGGTTTTGGTGTGAACCATTTTCTAATTAATCCAGCACACGACATGTCAGCAATGGCAACGAGTACAGATGCCGAAGTAAGTAAACAAACCAAGGATGAACCTTTGTATTGGGTGGCTCCGATGGACCCAAATTATCAGCGTGATAAGCCGGGCCAATCGCCAATGGGGATGGATCTTATCCCTGTGTATGCAGACGATGTGAACGGCGGAGCCAAAGATAAGCCCGGAACCGTGTTTATTGATTCTTCCGTGGAAAATAACCTTGGCGTTAAAACCGCACAAGTAACACGAGAAGCGCTATCACCGCGCATTGAAACGGTTGGCTACGTGGCATTTGATGAAAGTGCGCTATGGCAAACCAACGTGCGTGTTTCTGGTTGGGTTGAGAAGCTCTACATCAACGCAGTGGGTGAGAAGGTAAACAAAGGTGATGTGCTTTTCACACTCTATTCTCCAGAGATTGTTAAAGCACAAGAAGAGTTGATCAGTGCTTATAAAACGGGTCGTAAAGGTTTGATCAAGGGCTCGACTGAACGCTTGATTACCTTGGGTGTTGATAAGACGCAAATCCGCGCTATTACGCGACAAGGCAAAGCTTCGCAAACCATTGAAATTAAAGCACCAGCCGATGGTGTCATTGCAAGTCTGAATATCCGAGAAGGTGGTTACCTTTCACCTGCACAAGCGGTGATCAGTGCAGGCCCACTAGGCGAAGTATGGGTTGATGCTGAGGTGTTTGAGCGCCAAGCGCACTGGATCTCATCAGGCAGCAATGCGGTGATGACGCTAGATGCCATTCCCGGCAAAGAGTGGGTGGGTAATGTTGATTACGTTTACCCAATCCTTGACCCAAAAACTCGAACCTTGCGCGTTCGTTTGAAGTTCTCTAACCCGCGTGGCGAGCTTAAGCCGAACATGTTTGCCAATATTGCACTGAAACCGATCAGTGATGAATCTGTTCTTACTATCCCAAGATCGTCGGTGATTCATTCTGGCGGCATGACACGAGTAGTGCTGTATGAGGGTGATGGAAAATACCGTTCAGCGCGTATTGAGGTTGGTCGTGAAGCCGGCGAAAAAATAGAGGTGATTCAAGGGTTGCAGAAAGGTGAGGACATTGTCACTTCTGCACACTTCATGTTGGATTCTGAATCGAGTCAATCGGCTGATCTTTCACGCATTAATGGTGTTGAAGAAGAAGCCGAAACGGTGTGGGCGAACGGTGAAATTTCCGATGTTATGCAAGGCAGCCGCATGGTGACGATTAACCATCAACCCGTTCCAGAATGGGATTGGCCGGGCATGGTGATGAACTTTACCTTCGCTGAAGGCTTAGATATGAGAGACGTTAAGCGTGGTCAAGTTATTGATTTTGAGATGATCAAAACGGAATCAGGCCAGTATGAAGTCGTTGACTACAAGGTAAGCGAACATCAAATGGCGGGCGAAGTGTGGGTAAAGGGAGACATCACCATGCTGATGGCAGACTTCGGAATGGTCACGGTAAATCACAAGCCAGTGCCTGACTGGGATTGGAAGGCGGGTGAAATGAACTTCCAAGCAAGTGATGACCTTGATTTATCCGAGTTTACCGAGGGTCAAAGCATTCGGTTTCTAGTAGCGAAGCAAGGTTCTGATTATGTGCTCAAATCTCTCGAACCGACGAATAGCACGGGTGAGGGCACGTTATGATCAATGCAATCATTCGTTGGTCCATCAGTAACCGATTCTTGGTTCTGGTTGCCACGGTCGCTATCGTATTTGGTGGCTTATACAGTGTTAAAAATACACCTGTCGATGCCATTCCTGATTTGTCAGACGTTCAGGTGATCATCAAAACCAGTTATCCGGGGCAAGCGCCACAAGTGGTCGAAGATCAGGTGACTTATCCATTGACCACCGCCATGTTAGCCGTACCAGGAGCTGAAACGGTTCGTGGTTACTCGTTTTTTGGTGATTCCTATGTCTATATCATCTTCAATGATGATACTGATATGTACTGGGCGCGTTCACGAGTGTTGGAGTACTTAAGCCAAGTTGCACCTAACTTGCCATCGAGTGCCAAGCCAACACTAGGGCCAGATGCAACCGGTGTGGGCTGGGTTTACAGCTACGTGTTGCAAGATAAAACCGGTCAGCACGACTTAGCGGAACTTCGTAGTTTGCAAGATTGGTTCTTGAAGTATGAGTTGCAAACCGTAGAAGGCGTGTCTGAAGTGGCGACCGTTGGCGGCATGGTGAAGCAGTATCAAGTACAGATTGATCCGGCCAAGTTACGTGCATATGACCTGACGCTTCAGCAAGTCAACAAGGCAATCCAAGATGGTAATCAAGAAACCGGTGCATCTGTTGTCGAGATTGCCGAAGCCGAGCACATGGTTCGTACGACGGGTTACCTGACAAGCATCGAAGACATTCAATCTCTGCCGTTAAAAGTGACAGACAAAGGTACACCGCTACTATTAGGTGACATTGCTGACATTAACCTCGGCCCGCAAATGCGTCGTGGTATCTCGGAACTCAATGGTGAAGGAGAAGCGGTTGGCGGCGTTATCGTGATGCGCTTTGGTGAAAATGCCAGCGAAGTGATCGACTCGGTGAAATCCAAACTCGCTGAACTGCAAGCTGGCTTACCTGATGGTGTCGAGATTGTCGCAACTTATGACCGTTCTACTTTGATTGATTCAGCCGTTGAAAACCTTTGGAAGAAGCTGGCTGAAGAGTTCATCGTGGTCGCCGTCGTGTGTGCGCTGTTCTTGTTCCATATCCGATCATCACTGGTTATCGCGCTAAGTCTGCCTGTCGGTATCTTAGGCGCATTCATCGTTATGCATTGGCAGGGTATTAACGCCAACATTATGTCTCTTGGCGGGATCGCGATTGCGATTGGCGCCATGGTGGATGGTGCCATCGTGATGATTGAGAACGTTCATAAACACATTGAACGGACTCCGCTCACTGACAAAAACCGTTGGCAGGTGATTGGTAAGGCAGCTGAAGAAGTTGGCGCACCGCTGTTCTTCTCTCTGATTATCATTACCTTGAGCTTTGTGCCTGTGTTCGCGCTAGAAGGGCAAGAGGGCAAGATGTTCTCGCCACTTGCGTTTACCAAGACGTATGCGATGGCTACAGCAGCCGGTTTGGCAATCACGCTGGTGCCTGTGTTAATGGGTTATTTCATTCGCGGTAACGTGCTACCTGAACATAAAAACCCAGTAAACCGTAGCCTAGTGGCGATGTATAAACCGCTTCTAAACCTCAGCCTAAAATATCCCAAGGTGATGATTGTTATCGCACTTGGCTTAATGGCGTCTGCTTATTACCCAACCAGTAAGCTTGGTAGTGAATTCATCCCTCCTTTGGACGAAGGGGATTTGATGTACATGCCAACCACGTATCCGGGTATCTCAATAGGTAAGGCTCGAGAGTTGTTGCAACAAACCAACAAGCTCATCAAAACCATTCCAGAAGTCGAAACCACGTGGGGCAAAATTGGTCGAGCAGAGACGGCAACCGATCCTGCACCGTTAACCATGATTGAAACCGTGATTCAGCTTAAACCGCGAGACGAGTGGCGTGACGGCGTCACCACTGAGTCTCTGCGTAAAGAGTTTGATGATCTGATTCAATTCCCAGGTTTAACCAATGCGTGGGTTATGCCAATCAAAACCCGTATCGACATGTTAGCGACCGGAATCAAAACCCCAATCGGCATCAAAATCGCAGGCCCAGATCTGAGCGTGATTGAGGATATTGGCTCTCAACTTGAACCCATCCTCAATAGCGTGAGTGGTACGGCTTCTGTCTACGCTGAGCGTGTTGCGGGTGGTCGTTATGTGACGATAGACATTAAACGTCGCTCAGCTGCGCGATATGGCTTGAGCATTAAAGAAGTGCAACAGGTTATTTCGACTGCGGTTGGCGGCATGAACGTGGGCGAAACCGTTGAGGGGCTAGAGCGTTACCCAATCAATGTTCGTTATCCACAAAGCTATCGTGATTCTGTCGTTAAGTTGCAGAACCTGCCGTTGGTGACACCAAATGGAGCGCGAATTGCTTTGTCTGATGTCGCAGATATTCGCTATGAAGATGGACCACCAATGATTAAGACGGAGAACGCGCGTCCTAATGGTTGGGTGTTCGTTGACATCGAAGGTCGCGACCTTGGCTCTTACGTGGCAGAGGCGCAAAAAGTCGTTACAGATCAAATCGTCTTACCTGCGGGTTATTCACTGGCGTGGTCTGGTCAATACGAATACATGGAGCGTGCGAAGGATCGTTTGAGTGTCGTTGTGCCAATCACCATCGCCATCATCATGTTGTTGCTCTACCTCAGCTTCCGCCGTGTTGGTGAGGTGATGATGATTATGCTGACATTGCCACTCGCGATGGTTGGTGGCCTATGGCTGATGCATGTCCTCAATTACAATTTCTCGATTGCGGTGGGTGTGGGCTTTATCGCCCTTGCCGGGGTAGCTGTTGAGATAGGCGTCATTATGTTGGTCTACCTAAACCAAGCATGGCACTACAAAAAATTGGATGCGGAGCAGAACCAGCAAGCACTTCAGAGTGAAGACTTAACGGATGCGATTCGTGAGGGCGCAGGACTGCGTGTTCGCCCAGTGATGATGACGGTACTTACTGTGATTATTGGCCTCATCCCAATTATGTATGGCGAGGGAACGGGCTCTGAAGTGATGCAGCGAATTGCTGCGCCGATGATAGGCGGAATGGCGTCTGCACTATTGCTTACCCTACTGGTGTTGCCTGCAATCTTTAAGCTCTGGAAACAGCGTGAGATTACGCATAGCCAAAACGAACCAAACAAATAACGTATTGATTATTAGCCCTTACTGACCAAAAACAGAGTGAGTAAGGGCGTACCACATGAACATGTGAAACTAACAAATAAATAACTGAATTAATCTAAGGAACGATCATGAAAAAGACACTTATTGCGATTGCACTGACGTTAACTACTGCAACGGCTTTTGCTGAAATGGACCATTCGATGATGAAGAGTGGAGAGATGGATCATTCAAAAATGGATCACAGCATGATGAAGGATGGAAAGATGGACCATTCGAAGATGATGAATATGGATGGAATGATGAATATGGAAGGCATGTCTGAAGTGGGTATGCCTGCGACAGGCGCAAAGCCGGATAAAGTGGTTCATGTTCTGTTAAGTGACGATATGAAAATCACCTTTAAGAACAAGGTTGATATTGAGCCGAACGACGTGGTGCAGTTCGTTGTTATGAACACGGGCAAGATTGATCACGAATTCTCGATTGGTTCTGCTTCAGAGCAGTTAGAGCACCGTGAAATGATGAAAAACATGGGTAATCACGCTCATGACTCGGGCAGCACAGTTACAGTTAAGCCGGGCAAAGCAAAGCAGATGCTTTGGCATTTCCACGGTGATAATCAAGTCGAATTTGCCTGCAATATTCCAGGACATGCGGAAGCGGGCATGGCGAAGTCGATAACGCTTTAGGCATTATCTAATAGAGCTAGAAATAGCTGCTAGAAAAGTACTAAAAACAGAAAGCTAAAAGATAAGTCTTAGTTCATCACGCTAGTTGAGACTTATCTTTCTTGGCCACTACTGTAATAGGATCGATGTTTCTAGTAGGTGGTGAGCTTCGCCACTGAGGTGTGGTAGCTCTGACATGATCTTCTTAAGCTTGTCGTCGATCGATTCCACTTCATTCAAAGAACGAAACGCAAGCACGGCCTGTTCTGGTTCGCTGCTCACATAACCTTTCAACGTATTAAGCTGAATTTTGTTCGCATTTTCGACTTTTGACAGTGCGACATTGATTGCTTCGATGTTTATTGTTAACTCATTGCTTTTAAACATTTTTAATTATTTTTGGTTGTTGCTAATGCGCGCACATTAACACAATGATTTTTGCAGATATTGACCAAGATTATTAAATTGGAACAATTTTGAAAATCGTTAAAAGCTAGACTGCAATATGTGATGGGAAAGGTTTAAGAAATTCGAAGCGATTTAAGGAGTTAATAGCGCTAGCGGCTCAATTAGCGTTGGTTGGTTAGACTTAACAAAATGGGTTTAAGCTATATGGATTAATGCTTATAGATTTAACGAGCGGAGAAGTTTTTTGAATAGGGTATCGCTGGAAGAAAACACGTAACGAAACATAAATAGGAATTGGAGCGTGCAGCGGGAATCGAACCCGCATCATCAGCTTGGAAGGCTGAGGTAA